>JANQRO010000028.1 GCA_028284525.1 Myxococcota bacterium
CCCCCTCGCCGCCGGCCACGGCATGGTGACTCCCGCGGGACTCCACTACGAGGTGCACCACAACGGCTGTCCCGAGATCGACCCGGCGCGGCACGAGGTCCTCGTCCACGGCGCCGTCGACGGCGCGCGGGTGTTCTCGATGAGCGACCTGCTGCGCTTTCCGAGGACGAGCGGATTCTACTTCCTCGAGTGCGCGGGCAACGGCTTTTCGGAATGGGAGGGGCCCGTCGGCGAGAACGTCCAGTGGACCCACGGTCTCACGAGCTGTTCCCAGTGGACCGGCGTGCGTCTCGCGACGGTGCTCCGCGAAGTGGGGCTGCGCGGCGACGCCAAGTGGGTGCTCGCCGAGGGCGGGGACGCACCCGGCCTGATGCGCAGCGTTCCGATCGAGAAGGCGATGGACGACGCGCTCCTCGCCTACGGCCAGAACGGCGACGCCCTGCGCCCGGAGCAGGGGTTTCCGGTGCGTCTGATCGTCCCCGGATACGAGGGCAACATGAACATCAAGTGGCTGCGCCGGATCGAGCTCGGCGACCAGCCCTGGTGGACGCACTCCGATGTCACCGAGTACGCGGACCCGGCGCCCGGCGGGCGCACCCGGGTCTTCTCGTTCGAGATGCTCGCCAAGTCGGTGATTACTTCGCCCTCTGCCGGCCAGCGGCTCAGCGACCGGGGTTTCCACGAGATCAGCGGCCTCGCGTGGAGCGGCCGCGGCGCGGTACACCGGGTCGAAGTCTCCACCGACGGCGGAGGGAGCTGGCGCGACGCGGACCTCGAAGGACCCGTCCTCCCCAAGTGCCACACCCGGTTCCACCTCCCCTGGGTGTGGGACGGCGGCGAGGCGGTGCTCCAGAGCCGTGCGACCGACGAGACCGGCTACGTGCAGCCCACGCTCCCCGCGCTCCGCCAGTCGATCCTCGCGATGCACAACAACGCGATCCAGAGCTGGCGCGTCGCCCCGGACGGGGAGGTGAGCAATGTCCACGTCTAGCCGGGGGGCGGTGGCCTTCGCGGGCCTGGTGCTCGCCACGCTGCTTGGATGCGGGGCAGAGCCGCCCGCGACGACGCCCGACGCGACGGAGACCCCCGAGCCGGCGAAGACCCCGGCGTCCTTTGGCTTCGGCCGTCCTGCCGACCCGGCTTTGGTCGCGGAGGCCGACATCGACGTGCGCTTCGACGGCGACGGCCTGCCGACGGGAGCCGGCGACGCCGCGACCGGCGAGGCGCTCTACGAAACACGCTGCGTCGCGTGTCACGGCGCCGAGCTCGAAGGCAACCCCGCCCTGGGCGTGCGGCCCCTGGTCGGCGACATCCGTCACGCCGTCAACAACCTCCCCTTTGCGCCGCCGCTCTTCGCCTACATCCGTCGCGCCATGCCCCTCGACGCCCCCGGATCGCTCGGCGACGACGAGGTCTACGCCCTGGTGGCCTTTCTCCTCGAACGCGCCGGTGTGCTCGACCTCGCCGGCCAACCCCTCGACGCGGAGGCCCTCGCGGCCGTGTCGATGCCCAACCGCGAGACCTTCTTCATCACCAAGGGCGTGGCGACGACGGTGCCCGCGGCGCCCGCACCCTGATCCGGCGCCCCGGGGTTCGACGCGGGGTCGCGCGGTGCCTCCCCGCGCTGCCGCTCTCCGACGCCCTTCCCGCGCCCACGCCCGACCCGAGGTGCGGGGCGCTGCGACAAGGAGCTTCTCATGCACAAGAGCCGCCTCGGCCAGATCATCATCGATTGCCAGACCGACGACGTCGAACGGGAGGCCGCGTTCTGGGCGAGCGCCCTCGGTGCGCGACCCGAACGCGTGGCCGACCGCTACGTCTGGCTCCACGGCAAGCCTAACGAGCCCCAGGTGATCATCCAGCGCGTCGAACACGAGAGCCGTGTCCACATCGACATCGAGACCGACGATTTCGACGCGGAGGTGCGTCGTCTCGAAGGGCTCGGCGCCGGGGTGGTGGAGCACAGGAAGCGTTGGGTCGTGATGGCCGCCCCGAGCGGTCAGCGCTTCTGCGTCGTCAAGAAGAGACGGCCGGACTTTGAGGAACACGCCAACCAGTGGGGCTAGGCCGGGCGCCGCGCCGAGTCCACCGTCCTAGGGCAGCTCCTTCAGGAACGTGTTCGGCTTGAGAAAGAAGGCGAGGATGGTGCACCCGTCCTTCGTGTAGGCCTCGTGGCGGTTTCCCTTGGGGCGCCAGATGAAGTCGCCGGCGTGGGCGTCTCCGTCGCCGTCGGAGAAGGTGCCTTCGAGGACGTAGGTCTGCTCGATCTCGTTGTGGACGTGGTCGGGGACCACCGCGCCGGGCGCCAGCCGGAAGACGCCGGTGAAGAGCCCGGTCTCGTCGTCGCGGACGAGGACCTTCATGTCGATGCCCTCGCACATCGGCTCCCAGGGCACCTCGTCGGTACGGACGTAGCGCGAGGCCAGGGCGTCGAGGCCGAGCTCGCGGAGCGCCGGGGTTTCGAGACTCATCCGCCCTCTCCTGTCCGCGACCGCGCGGACCGAGCTCCGTCTGAGCCCCGGCCCGCGGCGACGCGGTGACGTCTGGCGCGCGGACCCCCGCGCAACCGGTCGCTTAGGAGCCCATGCTCGCGCGCAGGTCCTGCTTCAGCACCTTGCCGGTGGCGTTGCGCGGCAGCGCATCGGTAAAGAGCACGCTGGCCGGCACCTTGAACTTCGCGAGCTTCGCGGCGCAGTGGGCCACGACTTCGTCGGCGCTCAGGGTCTCCCCCTCCTTCAGCACCACGATCGCCCGGCCCGATTCGCCCCACTTCTCGTCGGGGACCCCGATGATCGCCGCCTCGAGGATCTGCGGGAGCTGGTAGAGGATGTTCTCGACCTCGGCCGGGTAGACGTTCTCGCCACCCGAGATGTACATGTCCTTGGTGCGGTCGACGATGTAGAAGAAGCCGTCCTCGTCGACGCGGACGGCGTCGCCGGTGTCGAACCAGCCGTCTGCATCGAAGGACTTCTCGTTGGCCTCGGGCTTGTTCCAGTAGCCCGGGGTGATCGTCGGTCCGCGCACCCACAGGACGCCCACCTCGCCCGGGCCCACCGGAGCCTGGGAGTCGGGGTCGAGCACCTTCACCTCGGTGTGCATCACGGGTTTGCCGGCCGAGCCGATCTTGCGTGCCGCGTCGTCGCCGGCGAGTGCCAGACAGGCCGGGCCGTTCTCGGTCATCCCGTAGCCCTGCTGCAGGGCGACCCCGCGGTCGAGCCAGGTGCGCAGGGTCGAGACCGGCATCGGCGCGGCGCCCACGAAGCACGAGACGATCCGGCTGAAGTCGGCGGTCTCGAAGTCCGGGTGCTGCGCCATGAACTGATACATCGCCGGCACGCCCAGGAAGTGGGTCACGCCGAGCTCGGGGTCGCTGATGTTCTTCAGCACCTCCCCCGGGTCGAAGGCGCGGGTCAGCAGCGCGGTGCCGCCAAAGTGGAGCGCGGGGTTGGTGAACACGTTCAGCCCACCCGTGTGGAAGAGCGGCATGAAGGTGTACTGCACACAGCGGCTGTCGAGCTTGGCGTGGCCCGCCAGGTTCACCGCGTTGAACAGGTTCATCGAGTGGGTGATGATCGCGCCCTTGGGCCGACCCGTGGTGCCCGAGGTGTACATGATGCACCACGGGTCATCGAGGGTGAGGTCGACGATCTCGGTGACGGGCTCGCGCCCGGCGAGGGCCTGCTCGTAGGCGCAGTCGGAGCGATCGCTGTTGGCGCGGACCACCGTGCCCACGCCGGTGAGCTTGGCGACTTCGCCCGCGGTCTCCTCGAGCTCGGGGTCGGTGAAGAGGGCCTTGGGCCCGCAGTCGCCGACGATGTACTCGAGCTCGGGCACCGCGAGGCGGAAGTTCAGCGGCACGAAGATCGCGCCGAGACGCATACAGGCGAACTGGAGCTCGAGCATCTCGGGGCTGTTGAAGGAGAGCACCGAAATCCGGTCGCCCTTCTCGACGCCGAGGTCGTCGCGCAGATAGGCCGCGAGCTTCCCCACCCGCTCGTTGAGCTCGGCATAGGTGAGCGTGACGCCCTTGTCGAGATCGTGCACGGCGCGCTTGTCCGACACCACGTCGGCCTGCTTTTGGATCCAGTCAAAGACCTTGATGCTCATGGTGCTGCATGCCCTTCTGCTGCGGGACGTCGTCGCGCCCCGGAAAATCCGGCTACAAACGGTAGCGAAGCTGACCCCCGCCTGTGGCCCCGGGGAGCCCCGGCCTCGCCTCCCGCGCCGACCGGGCTCGGCCGCCACCGGCA
>JANQRO010000044.1 GCA_028284525.1 Myxococcota bacterium
CGTCGCCGGGGCGCCGACGTCGAGCTGGTCTTCCTCGACTGTCGCAACGACGAGTTGCGCAACCGCTACCGCGAGACCCGCCGGGTGCACCCTCTCGCACCCGCGGGCACGGTCGACGAGGGAATCCGGCGCGAGCGTGCGCTGCTCGGCGAAATCGCCGCGCTCGCCGACACGACGATCGACACCAGCGATCTCCACGCCAACGCGCTGCGGGACACCCTGGTGCGCCACGTCAGTGGGGGCGAACGGCCCTGTGTCGTACACCTGCTCTCCTTCGGGTACCGCTACGGGGTGCCCGGCAGCGCCGATCTGCTCTTCGACGTTCGCTTCCTGCGCAATCCCCATTACGAGCCGGCTCTGCGCCCCGGGACGGGGCTCGACCCGGAGGTGGCCCGCTACGTCCTCGAGGACGACCGCTCCCGGGAATGGATGCAGCGACTCGAGGAGTTCCTGGACTACCTCCTGCATCTGTACGACGGCGAGGGAAAGGCCTATCTCCACGTCGGCATCGGCTGCACCGGGGGCCGCCACCGCTCGGTGGCCGTGGTCGAAGCCCTGGCGCGGCGGCTGCGCGAGACGGCGCCGGGCCGCGAGGTGAGCGTCGCGCACCGAGATGCGTCGAACCTCGGTTGAGGCGCCGAGGAGACGACGCGGGGGATTGGCAATGATGGGTGTCGTGATCGTGACGCACTATCGACTGGGGGAGGAATTCCTTCAGGCCCTCCGTCTGATCGTGCCGGACCCGCCCGATTTCGAAGCCGTTTCGATCGACCCGAGCCAGTCCGTGGACGAGATGCGCGAGGCCATCGCGTCGGCGTTGCAGCGCGCCGACCACGGCGAGGGGGTCCTGGTGCTGACGGACATGTTCGGGGGGACCCCCTCCAATATGAGCCTCTCGTTTCTCGCCGAGCGCCGGGTCGAGGTCGTTACGGGCTTCAACCTCCCGATGCTGATCAAGGTGGCGACGCTGGCCGAGGACAAGCCCCTCGAGGAGCTGGCCCCGATGATCCGCGACTACGGACAGCGCAACATCCGGGTGGCCAGCGAGTTCCTGCCCGGGGACCAGGGAGATCCGGGCACCAAGGCCGGGTCCCGTTGAGCGAGACCGCGGCCGCGGAGGGCACCTTCGGCGTCGCGCAGGAGCTGGGCTTTCACCTGCGTCCGGCGGGCCGTTTCGTCCGGCTGGCGGCCCAGTTCGAAGCCGAGATCGAGGTGGCCCTGCGGGACGAGGAGTGGGTGAGTGGGCAGAGCCTGCTGGCCCTCGCCTCCCTGGGCGCCTCCAAGGGGGCGCGGTTGCGCATCCGAGCTCGCGGGCCCGACGCCGCCGAGGCCGTCCAGGCCCTCGGGCAGCTGGTCGAGGATCCCGTCGAACCCCGGGCGGATTGAGCGAAAAGATCGATTACACTGCGGCACCGCGTAACCCAGGGGGAGGCCACGTGGCTCGTTCGCTGTTCACTTCCGAGTCGGTGTCGATGGGACACCCGGACAAGATGTGCGACCAGATCTCCGACGCGGTCCTCGACGCGATCCTCGAGCAGGACCAGCGGGGGCGCGTCGCGTGCGAGACCCTCACCAAGACGGGCTTCATCGTCCTCGCCGGCGAGGTCACCACCGACGCCGTGCTCGACTACGAGAAGATTGCGCGCCGGGTCGTCCACGACGTCGGGTACACCGACTCCGCGATGGGCTTCGACGCCGACACGTGTGGCGTGCTGGTCGCCCTGGGCCAGCAATCCCAGGACATCTCCCAGGGTGTCTCGGAAGGCGAGGGCCTCCACAAAGAGCAGGGGGCCGGCGACCAGGGGATGATGTTCGGGTACGCCTGCGACGAGACGCCGGAGCTGATGCCGGCGCCGATTCGGCTGGCCCACAAGCTGATGGAGGCCCACCGCGCGGCCTTCGAGGCGGGCGAGCTGGCCTACCTTCGACCCGACGCCAAGTCCCAGGTGACGATCGAGTACGACGCGGACGGTCGTCCGCGACGGGTCGACACGGTGGTACTGTCGACCCAGCACGCGCCGGACGTGACCTACGACTCGCTCCGCAAGGACATCATCGAGCGGGTGGTGCGCCCCACACTTCCCGTGGACTGGGTGGACGACGACACCGTCTTTCACATCAACCCCACCGGTCGCTTCGTGGTGGGGGGCCCGATGGGCGACGCCGGGCTCACCGGTCGCAAGATCATCGTCGACACCTACGGCGGGATGGGTCGCCACGGGGGTGGGGCCTTCTCGGGCAAGGATCCGAGCAAGGTCGACCGGAGCGCGGCCTACGCCGCGCGCTGGGTCGCCAAGAACCTGGTGCGCGCCGGGATCGCGTCCCGCTGCGAGGTGCAGCTCGCCTACGCGATCGGGGTGGCCGAGCCGGTCTCGGTCCGCGTGGACACCTTTGGCACCGGGTCGGCCGACGCCGCCGAGCTGGACCGGCTGGTCCGCAAACACTTCGATCTGACGCCGAGGGGGATCGTGGAGGGGCTCTCCCTGCTCCAGCCGATCTACCGCGCCACCTCGTACCACGGCCATTTCGGGCGCGAGGACCAGGGCTTCCCCTGGGAGGACACCTCCGTCGCCGACGCGCTCGCCCGGGACGCGCGTTAGCAACCGCCGAGGATCCACCCCGACGATGACCACCCAGCCGACGCCCCCGGCAACCCGCGAGCGACCGCAGTGCTGAAGCACCTGGCGCCCTGGCTGGCGCTGTGCTGGGTGGTGTGGGCTCCCGTCGCGCTCGCGGGGGAGCCCGCCGTGCGGGTGCTACTCCTGCGCACCGGCGAGCCCGTGGACCTTCGTCTCGGCGCGGAAGAGGTCCGGGTCGCGCTGGACGGCGGCGCGTTGGTGAGCGATGGCCGCAGGCGCGCGCCCTCCCTGCGCTTCGAGGCGGGTGGACGCATCGGCGTGCGCGGACGCAGCTACCGCGGGGCCGTGCAGATCCACCGCGACGGTGACCAGCTCGCCGTCGTGAACGAGGTGCCACTCGAGCCCTACGTCGCGGGCACGCTGCTCGCCGAGATCTACGGCTCCTGGGAAGACTCGGTGTTGCGCGCCCAGGCGGTGGCGACGCGCACCTACGCGATGTACCGCGCGAGCCGCGCCCGCGGACGGCCCTACGACGTCGAGGCGACCCAGCTCGGCCAGGTCTACCGGGGCGTCGCCGCCGAGGCGCCCCGCGCCTGGGACGCCGTGCGCGCGACCCGCGGCCAGTACCTGTCCTGGGCGGGGCGGCCGATCCTGGCCGCCTTCCACTCGGCCTCCGGCGGGCGCACCGCGAGCTCCGCGGAGGTGTGGGGGCGCGCGCTGCCCTACCTCGTGAGCGTGGAGGTCGCCGGCGAGGAAGCGTCCCCCGATACCTACTGGCGTACCTACCTGAGCCGCCGCGAGATGGCGCGGGTCCTGGCGCGACGGGGGATCGAGGTCGGCGCGGTGCGTGATCTCCAGGTGGTGGAGCGCTCGCCGAGCGGCCGGGTCGCAGCGATCCGCGTCGTGGGGAGCCGCGGGGAGCGCCGGCTCTCCCCGCGCGAGTTGCGCCGCGCCGTCGGGACCCGGGTGGTGCGCAGCACGCTCTTCGAGCTCCGCCGCGACGGGCCCGGCTTCTGGATCGTGGGCTCCGGGCGCGGACACGGCGTGGGGATGAGCCAGTGGGGGGCCCGGGCGCTCGCCCGCACCGGCGCTCCCTACGCCGAGATCCTGGCGCGCTTCTACCCGGGAACGACCCTGGAATCGCTTCCCCTCCCCACCGTCTCCGGCCCGGCGCCGGTCTCGAGCGGGGGCGGATGAGTACGCTCACGAGAGGTTCGCGATGAACGCATGGCCCGCTGTCGCGGTGTTGCAGGCCGGGGGGGCGCAACCTTCGCCCTTCGGCTTCCTGCTGCCGATGGCGTTGATCTTTCTGATCTTCTACTTCCTGCTGATCCGCCCCCAGGCGAAGCGCCAACGCGAGCACGACGCCATGCTGAAGGCGCTTGGCAAGGGGGACCGCGTCGCGCTGCGCGGCGGCATCCACGGGACCATCACGGGCACCACCGACGACGTGATCACCATCGAGATCGCCAACCTGCGCGGAGAGCGGGTGCGGGTGAAGGCCGACCGCGCCGGCGTCGACCGTCTGGTGGAGAAGGCGGCTCCGGGAGAGGACACGTGAGTCGCGGGGCGCGCTGGCGCGCGATCCTGGTGGCCTTGCTGGTGCTGTGGATGGCCTGGTTTGGCACCGGCAACTTTGCCGGAGAGGGAGCTCCAGGCTGGCTCTCGGACAACGCGGTCCGTCTCGGTCTCGACCTGCGCGGTGGCCTCCACTGGGTGCTCTCCCCCGATTTCGGCGCGGCGATCGACCGCGAGCTCGACACCTACGCGGCGGGCCTCGCCGACGAACAGGACACCGGGTTCGCCGTGGCCGACTACGCGGTGGTCGACGGGGTGCTGCGGATCGACTTGGCCGACCGCGACGACCTCGAGGCCCTGCGCGACGAGGCCGGCGATGCCGGCGCCCTCGAGGAGGTGTCTCAGGAGGGGCGCTCGGTGCGCTTCGCCTTGACCGCCGACGCCGACACCGAAGTGCGCGACCGGGCGATGGCGCAGGTACTCGAAGTGTTGCGCCGACGCATCGACGACCCGATCCAGGGGGTGCAGGAGTCGGTGGTCACGAAGCAGGGGCGCGACCGGGTCCTGGTACAGATCCCCGGCGGACAGCTCGACCGCGCGCAGGCTCGCGACATCATCAACCGCACCGGGTTTCTCACCTTCCGGATCGTGATCGATCAGGAGGACAACGCCGAGCTCCTCGAGGCGAAGTTCCCCTCGGGCCTGCCGGAGGGCACCGAGATCCTGCTCGAGACCGAGGAGGGATCGGACTCGGTGGTGCGCGCCTACCTCGTGAATCAGGTCGCCGATCTCTCCGGTGTGCACCTGGTGAACGCCCGATCCCGGCTCGACAACCGCTATGGCTGGGTCATCGATTTCACCTTCGACTCCCAGGGGGCGCGGCTCTTCGGAGAGCTCACCGAGGAGAACGTCAACCGGGCGATGGCGATCGTCCTCGACCAGCAGGTCTACAGCGCGCCGACCATCAACCAGCGCATCGGCGGCGGGCAGGGCTTCATCCACGGTCGCTTCACCCCGGACAGCGCGGGGCAGCTGGCCGTGATCCTGCGGGCGGGCTCCCTGCCGATCCCGGTCACGATCGCCGAGGAACGCACCGTGGGGCCGGCGCTCGGCGCCGACTCGATCCGCCGCGGGGTGCGCGCCTCGATCCTCGGGCTGGCGCTGGTCGTCCTCTTCGTCGCGTTCTACTACCGCTTCTCGGGCCTCTACGCGAGCGTGGCGCTGCTCACCAACCTGGTGCTGATCGTGGGCGTGATGTCGATGGCGACCGCCACCCTCACGCTACCGGGGATCGCCGGGTTGGTGCTTACCGTCGGGATGGCGGTGGATGCCAACGTGATCATCTTCGAACGGATCCGGGAGGAGCTGCGTCTGGGCAAGACACCACGCGCGGCGATCCGCACCGGATTCAGCAAGGCGCTGTGGACGATCCTCGACGCCAACATCACCACGCTCATCACCGCGCTCGTGCTCTACCAGTACGGCACCGGTCCGATCAAGGGCTTTGCGGTGACGCTGTCGATCGGAATCGCCACCAGCGTGTTTGCCGCCCTCGTGGTGACGCGGCTCTTCTTCGAGCTCTACCCGGGCAACCGCCCGGTCGAATCGATGTCGATCTGAGGACCCGAACGTGTTCGAGCTCGTCTCTCCCGGAACCCATATCGACTTCATCGGCCGCTGGAAGATCGCCGCGATCATCTCCGCGGTGGTGATTGCCGCGGGACTCGCGGCCGCACCCAGCCGTATGCAGATGGGCATCGACTTCGCCGGCGGCTGGGAGATCCAGGTGCGCTTCGATCCGTCGGTGGCCACCGACGGGTCCTCGATCCGCGGCGCGCTCACCGACGACGTTCCCGACGCGAGTGTCGTGCGCTTTGGCAGCGACGAGGAGTTCCTCGTCCGCTTCAGCGTGCAGCCCGGCGAAGACATCACCGCGTCGCGTCTGCCCGCCGCCGCCGTCGAGGAGCCCCCCGCCGCCGAGGCCCCGGGAGCCCCGGCAGAGGCCGGGCCCGTGGCCGAGGGTGCGGAGGAGGCCTCCGCGGCGGCGTCGCCCGAGACCGAGACGGCGGAGGAGGGTTCCGCGACCGACGGCGGCGGGTGCCGTCTCGGTCCCGTCCGATGCGTCGGCCGCCAGCT
>JANQRO010000056.1 GCA_028284525.1 Myxococcota bacterium
GTGGGGCTTGAGCGCGGCGGCGGCCCGCGACCCACCGGTGGGGCTTGAGCGCGGCGGGGGCCCGCGAGCCACCGGCGCGGGCGCCGCAGGCACCCGTTCCGGCGGCCGGCCTGCCGGGGTCCTGCGGTACCCTCGAGCGCCACCCCGACCCGCAACCCACCGACCCGATGGAGGGCGTCATGAACTTCAGCCTGACCGTCCAGACCAAGATCGACGACTGGAAGATCGCCAAGGAAGCCGAGGACCTGGGCTACCACGCGGTCTGGTTCCCCGACACCCAGATGGTCTGGTCGGATTGTTACGCGACGATGGCACTGGCGGCGCAGGCGACGACCAAGCTGCGCATCGGCACGGGGGTGGCGATCCCGGGCACCCGCATTGCCCCGGTGACCGCCCACTCGATCGCCACGATCAACCAGCTCGCCCCCGGGCGCACCTTCCTCGGGATCGGCACCGGCCACACCGCGATGCGCGTGATGGGCCAGAACCCGATGCCCCTCAAAGAGTTCGCGGAGTACCTGAAGGTCCTCCGCGCCCTGCTCCGCGGCGACGAGGTCGACTACACCTACCGCGGCAAGACCAAGAACATCGCCTTCATCCACGAGGGCATGGGCTTCCGCAACACCGACGACCCGGTGCCGATCTACGTCGCCGCCAACGGCCCCAAGGCCCTGGCGCTGGCCGGCGAGTACGGTGACGGGCTGATCTCGGCGATGGGCGAGAACCCGGAGATGCTGGCCTTCAACCTGGGAATGGCCCGACAGGGGGCCGAGGCCGCCGGCCGCACCCTCGGCGACGACTACTACACCTCGTCGATCACCAACGCGATCGTGCTGCGCCCGGGCGAGAAGCTCACCGACGACCGGGTGATCGAAGCGACCGGCGCGTGGGTCGTCGCGATGATCCACTTCGTGTACGAGATCTACCAGTACACGAAGAACGAGGAGATGATCCCGGAATTCATGCACGGGGTGTGGGAGGAGTACTGCGACCACGTGGGCAAGATGGAGCTCCCCCCGAACAAGCGCTTCCGGCAGATCCACGACGGGCACTGCACCTACTATCCGCCCGAAGAGCGGCGCTTCGTCACACCCGAGATGATCGAGGGATCGCACATGGTGGGCACCGTCGACGAGCTCGTCGATCAGGTGCGCAAGGCCGAGAGCGGCGGACTCCGCGAAATCAGCCTGCTCCCGCCGATCCAGCACCTCCGGGAGACGATGCGCGACTTCAACGAGGTGATGCGGAAGCTCTAGTCCCGCCCACACCGGCGCGGAGGAGACGACGCACCACCTCGACGCGTCGGCGGCGACGCGCTAGCCCGCGTCCCCGTCGACGCGCGGCTCGGACTCGATGCGGTTGCGCCCGGCTCGTTTCGCGCGGTAGAGAGCGAGGTCCGCGCGCTCCACGAGGGCGTCGAGATCGCTGTCGCCCTCGAGATGGCTCGTGATCCCACAGCTCAGCGTCACCTCGACCGGTTGCCCCGAGACGTGCACCTGCGCCTTTTCGAGGGCGTGGCGCAGTCGCTCGGCGAGCACGCGGGCGCCCGCGGGCGGGGTTTCGGGGAGGAGCAGGGCGAACTCGTCACCCCCGAAGCGGGCGAGCAGGTCGGTCTCGCGCAGGGCGTCGGAGAGGACGTCGGCCACGACCCGCAGGATCTCGTCGCCGGCGTTGTGGCCGTGGCGATCGTTGATCCCCTTGAAGTGGTCGACGTCGATCATCATCAGGCTGAGGGCCTGACCGTGGCGCCGGGCGCGTGCCATCTCCTGGGCCGCTCGGCCCAGGAAGGCGCGGCGGTTGGGCACCCGCGTGAGCTCGTCCGTGGCGGCGAGCTCGGCGAGCTCGCGGTTGGCGGCCTCCGCCTCGGCGCGCGCGTGGACCAACGCGAGACGCGTTTCCGCGTCGCGGATCGCCGCGTTTCGCAACGGGTGGACGAGCATCGCGAGCGCCGGGGCGAAGCCCACCACGTAGGGAAGCATCGGGAGCAGCGACTGGCGCGTCGCCAGGTAGACGGCGATGGCGAAGAGCGGCAGTGCCTGCGCGAGGGCGAGGCGCGGAAGCGGCGCGGCGGCGACG
>JANQRO010000057.1 GCA_028284525.1 Myxococcota bacterium
GAGGATGGCGTCGAGCGCGCCGTGGCCGCCTCGGCCCCGAGCCCCGAGGCGTCCGGTGCCAAGTCGCCGGCGGCGGAAGACGTCGCCGACGGCGGAGACGCGAGCTCCTTCGACATCGACGATCCCTTCCGCGTGAGCGGGGCCGATCTGTCCGGGACCGGCACCCTCGAAAGTGACGACCGCGCCTTCGAGGTCGCGGCCGCCGGGGTCGCGGCGGACGACGACGCCAATGGCGACTCCTTGGCTGCGGTCGGCGATCCGTCGAGCTGGAACCTGCTCGCCGACGAGGAGGCCACGCCGGATCCCGCCTCCCTCGCAGCCGATCCCTCTCCGGAGGAGAGCGAAGCGCCCCCGGCGGCGCCGCCCGCGAGCCCGGGCCAGGACGACGAGCCGCTCTTTCCACCGAGCGACCTCCACGCGGGAGGCGCTCGAGCGCCCGCCGAGGACGGTGGAGGGGTCGACTATCTCGCCGACTTCCTCGCCGGCGACGAAGGCGAGGAGGGCGACGAGGTGCCGCCCTCGGCGCTCTT
Source organism: Myxococcota bacterium (assembly GCA_028284525.1). Lineage (GTDB taxonomy): Bacteria > Myxococcota_A > UBA9160 > UBA9160 > PR03 > JANQRO01. Next base: position 531 of record JANQRO010000057.1, read on the forward strand.
CCAACAGGTCGGACACGTCGCTTCGGTCGCGGCCTGGCCACTCGCCCTCGTACTCATCGCCTTGGCCGGTTGGAACCTGCTGCGCCCGCAGGCGCCCACGCCGTCGAGCCGCAGTCTCGTCCTCGAGGGGGGGTTCGTGATCCAGGGGCTCGCCTCGCGGGTGGTCGAGAACACCCTCGGCGGCCCCTTGCTCGTCGTGACCGGGGAGCTCCGCAACACCGGGCCGGCTCCGCAGGCGCTCGAATCGGCCCTCACCGTCACGCTCCTCGACGTCGAGGGCAATCACGTCGACGGCGTCCAGGCCCTGATGGCGCCCACACCGGCCACCGCGGCGTTGCGCGAACAGGACCCGGCGCTGTTGCGCGGTCAGGGGGACTACGCGGCGCGTCGCGCGGCCTTTGTGCCGATCGCGCCGGGGGAGACTCGTTCCTACACGGCGGTGTTCGACGGCATCCCGGGCGGGGCCACCGCGTTCTCGCTGGAGCGCCAGCGCTTGCCGGGTCCGCCGGCCGCGCCGGCCTTTGTCGGTCCCTCACCCGATGGGGGCTTCGCGGAGGAGGGGCGCAGCGACTCGATCGGAGAGCCGGTCGAGACCGCTACTGCTCTCCCTTCGGAAGCTCTTCCTTCTCCGGAGTGACATCGATCTCGTCTTTGCCCGAGAGGCCCGACTTGAAGTTCTTGATGGCGCTCCCGAGACCCGAGCCGATCTCCGGCAGTCGCCGGGCGCCGAAGAGGAGGACGACGATGGCGAGGATGACGAGCAGTTCTGTCGTTCCCAGGCCGAACATGGTGTTTCCTTCCTTTCCGGAAAGGGTGGCGGCTGCCCTTCCGAGGGTCAACCGCCGGGTTGCGTGCGGTTAGACTGCCCCGATGTCGATCTTCAAAGCGTATGACATTCGCGCGACCGTTCCGGATCCCTTCGATCCGCGCTTCGCCTGTCCCATCGGCTGGGCGACCGCGCGCCACCTCGGCGCCCGCCGCATCGGCATCGGCCGCGACGCCCGGGCCACCTCGCCCGAGATCCACGAGCACCTGGTGCGCGGGCTGCGCAGCGCCGACGTCGACGTCGTCGATTTCGGTCTGATCGCGACGCCCATGCTCTATTTCGGCGTGGATGCGCTCGGCCTTGACGGCGGCGTGATGATCACGGCCTCCCACAACCCGGCGGCCTACAACGGGCTGAAGATCTGCAGGGAACACGCGATTCCGGTCGGGGGGGATACCGGGTTGCAGGAGATCGAGGCGCTGTGCGCCGAGGCGCCCGCTCCGCGCTCCGGGGGCAGCCTCGAGACCCGCGATCTGCGGGACGGCTACCTGCGCCACGTCACGGCGCTGTTCCAGGGCTGTCCCCCGCTGCGGGTCGCGATCGACTGCGGCAACGGCATGGCCGCGGCGGGGCTGGAAGGACTGCTCGAGGAGCTTCCCCTGGAGACCGAGCGGCTCTACTTCGAGCCCGACGGCACCTTTCCCCACCACCCCGCCGACCCGCTCAACCCCGAGAACCTCGTCGATCTCGGGGCGGCGGTGCGTCGCGTGAACGCGGACTTCGGCGTCGCCTTCGACGGCGACGCCGACCGGGCCATCTTCGTCGACCGCGCGGGGACCCAGATCAGCGCCGACCTGATCGCCGCGCTGCTCGCCCGCGGCGCGCTGCGGCGACACCCCGGCGCCACGGTGCTCTACGACCTGCGCTCGAGCCGGGCCACCGCCGAGGCGATGCGCGAAGCCGGTGGGGTGCCCGAACGCTGCCGGGTCGGTCACTCCTTCATCAAGGCGCAGATGCGCGAGGCGGGCGCCGTCTTCGCCGGCGAGCTCTCGGGACACTTCTACTTCCGCTTTTCGGACACTCTGGTGGCCGACGACGGGATCGCCGCGTTTGCCGCGCTCCTGGGCGAGCTCCACCGGGAGGGCAAGACCCTCGACGAGCTCCTCGCGCCCCTGCGTCGCTACGCGGCGAGCGGCGAGATCAACCGCCGTGTCGAGGACGTCTCGGGCCTGCTCCGCACGATGGAGACGCGTTATCGAGACGGATCCCAGTCGCATCTGGACGGGCTCTCCGTCGACTACGACGACTGGTGGTTCAACCTGCGCGCCTCGAACACCGAGCCCCTCGTGCGTCTCAACCTCGAGGCGGCCGACGCCGACGCGATGAAGCGGCACCGAGATCGTCTGCTCGGCGAGATCGAAGGCCACGGGAGCTGACCCGGGCCCGGGGCGCTCGGATCAGAGACCGAGGGCGTTCGCCACGACGGGCCACGCCGCGTCGGCGACGGCCTCCGCCCTGACGACGGCAAGGGATTCGGAGGCGGTGGGACCCGAGCTCGCGCCACCACAGGTGACGCAGAGCGAGGGGATCCCGAGACCCTCGAGAGCCGCCTCGATGTCGGCGCCGGGCGGGGGGTCCACGATCACCGCCGCGCGAAACCCGGCGCCGCCTGCGCCGTGGAGACTCGCGAGCGCGGCGAGCCCGCTCCCGACACAGAGCGCCCGCGAGGCGTCGACGCCGGGTCGCTCGGCGAGACCCCGGAGCGCGCGACCCAGATCCGATCGGCACTGGGCGAGGAACTCGTCTACCAAGCGGCGCCGGTCGCGGTCGCTCGCGAGCGCGTCGAGGTCGCTGGCGGCCTCGACGAGGGCGTCGCTCAGCTTGACGCTCTCCCGCACGCCGTGAAGGGGCAGGTCGAGACCCGCGACCGCGGCGCCCGCTGCGGTCCAGCGCGCGGCCCAGCCGGCGACGGTCGGGTCGGCGCTCCCGGCCCGGCTCCCCGAGACTGCGACGATCAAGGGCGCCGCCCCGGTGCCACCACCGGCTCGCCGGAGCCAGCCCTCGACGCGATCGCCCCGGCTCGAGAACTCGAAACGCTCGCAGGCGGAACCTGCGTCCCGGGTCTCGAAGCCCAGGGGCTCGCGCTCCCACCACGTGTCGAGCACGGCGCGTCGCGTCTCGTCGTGGTGGGCCGCGTCGTCGGACATCGGCGGCGAGTGTACCGGTGGAGCTAGGAGGGGGCAGGGGGGGCGGTGGGTCGCCCGCGCGCGGCGTGACGCGCCAACGCCTCGGCGGCGGCGCGGAGCTGTGCGCCGAGCGCATCGGATCCGGGGTCTCGCACCACCGCGTCGCGGCGCAGCGCCGCGCGCGCGAGGGCGATCCCGGTCGCGATCCCCCCGCAGTGCACCAGCGGAGTGCGCCGCGGACCGCTGCGATCGGCGAGACGGTGGAGCCACGTCGGGCGCAGCGCGTCGGCGCGCTCGCCGTAGACGACCACCGCCGCGTCGTGGTGCGCGGGGAGCGACGCGACCCGGCGCGCGGCTTCGCGGGTTCCGCGGGCCGAGGCGTGCTGCAGCACGAGCGCCGTGGCGGGCCGCACCGACGCGGTCGACGGGCGCAACGCCACGCCGCGGTCCGAGAGCGCCAGGCGGAGGTTCCACACCAGGAAGGGCTCGACGACGCCGCGCGGCGTCCACGGGAGTGCGATCTCCGGGCCGCCGCCCCCCGCCGCGGGCTCGATCCCGTCCGCCTCCGGGGCGGACGCGGAAGGGGCGTCCAGGGAGGGGCCCGCGGGTCTCGTCTCCGACGGGTCGAGGTAGAGCGAGAGCACCTGGTCGACGCCGCGCGCCACGCCTCGGGCTCAGCGCACCACGAGACGGGAGGCCGGAGGACCCTGCCCACCCGGCACCGTGTTGGGGTTGGTCGGATCGGGCCGCCACTCGCCGTCGACGACGTAGCGGTACTGGTATTCCCCGGGCTCGAGGTGGAGGACCTTGCGCCAGACCCGCGCCTCGCCGTCGCCGCTGGTCATCGACTCGACCCCCCGGTCGGGAATCCAGCCGTTGAAGCTGCCGGCGATCCGGACGTCGACGGCGTGGGGGTCCCGGAACTCGACGACGATCTCCCGCGCCTCGGAGAGATCGGCCTCGGACGCCGCGACCTCTGCGGCGAGGGCCATGTAATCGTGGGCGCCGTTGGCGCTGCGGCGCATCCGAACGATCGGGACGCCCCGTCGCGCGGCTTCGCGCAGCGTGACGTTGGTGCGGATCACGGTGTCGAAGCACAGATCGCCGAACACCTCGCGGATCTCGGCGAGGGTGTCCCGGGCGAAACGGGTGCGCCCGTCGTAGAGGGTCGGCAACACCCGCACCGTCGGGTCCTGCCCAACGTGGTCGGCGAGCACCGCGATCGTCTCCAGGACCTTGTGGGCGCCCTGGATCGAGAAGTGGCTGGTCTCGAGGGGGACGATGATCTCGTCGGCCGCGCGCAGGGCGTTGAGGGTCAGGATCCCGAGGTTCGGCGGGCAATCGATCAGCGTGTAGTCGTAGCGGCGCTGCACGCCGGCAAGGGCTTCCGCGAGACGCCGGGTCCGCGCCTCCGGGTGGTCGTCGGCGAGACGCTGCTCGAGGGCCGCGAGGATCACACCCGAAGGTGCGACGTGGAGACGCTCGTGGATGGGCAACACGACGTCGTCGAGGCACGGCCCCTCCTCGGGGTCGGCGAGCACTTCGTAGAGATTCTCGTCGAGGCTCTCGGGATCCACGCCGAGCGCCAGGGTGGCGTGGGCCTGGGGATCCAGATCGGCGACGAGCACCGAGGCGCCCTCGTCGGCCAGACACCCGGCGAGGTTCACCGTGGTGGTGGTCTTCCCGCAGCCACCCTTCTGGTTGACGATCGCGATCACCCGCATGTGAACCCCCCGGCCTCGGCCTCCCGCGGCCTACGACGACGGGCGACGGGGATCAGGCGAGGCGGGGCACCCCGAGGCTTCTCGGCGCCCGCGACGGCGCGGGGCTCGGCCGCGTCGACGACCGCGGTCGCGGCGGAGTGCGCGCCTCGACCGCGCGCTCCAACGCGGCCACCTCGAACACCCACTCCTGGCCGAGCACCGTTCGGTACCCGGTGCCCCGGCGCAGCACCAACACGACGTCCCCCGTCGCGACGAACACGAGCTCGGAGAGGGGTTGCCCCACGGTCGGAAGGATCTGGCGCAAGCGTCGGATGCTCCCGCGGATGCGTTGCACCGACACCCCGGCATCGATCAGCTGCTTGGTGGCACCGAGCGCGACCAGGTCTTCGAAGGTGTAGCGGTGGTGTCCGCCGGGCGTCTGGGCCGACGGTCGCACCAGGTCGGTCTGCGCCCAGTACTGCAGTTGTCTGCGCGAGACGCCCAGCAGCGACGAGACCTGCCCCGTCCGGAACAGACGCTCCCGATCGCCGGTTGTGCGCCCGCCGCGCGCATTCGCAGTGCGCGCGGCGCCGGCGCCGGTTTCGTTTCGATGCGGCCGTAGTACTTCGTGGTTAGCGGACAGCGTGGAACCCCCCTCACACGTCCGGCAGGAGACGCTAGGAAAAGTCCCGGCGGCGTCAAGAAAAACTCCCCGAATTCAACGATCTGTACACAAAATTGCGGATCTTGTGTCAGGGCTTTCCCGCTCTCGCTGCGAAGCGATCTCCCTACGACCCGACGCGGGAGGGAGCGCGGCCCCGCCCGCCCGGTCGCGTCGGGGCGATGCGATAGGCTGCACGCGATGGCGTCCGATTCGCAGCGCGATCGTCTCCAGATCGAGCACGACGGCCAACGACGACCGTTCATGCGCGGAATCCTGGTGCACTCCTTGATGGCCCGTGGGCTCCCCTTCGACGAGTCCTACAAGGTCGCCAACGCGGTGCGCGACGATCTGCGCGGGCGCGGCACGGTGTCCCGCGAAGCGCTCGCGACGCGCGTCGCCGAGGAGCTCGCGACCCGGGGCCTGCTCACCGACGCGCGCAGCGCCGGCGCGCCGTCGATCCAGGTCCATGGACGGCAGGGCTCGAACCCCTTTTCCAAGGGCTTTCTCTCCCAGTCCCTGCTCGCCGCCGCGATCGACCCCAAGGACGCCTTCGACGTCGCGGGCGAAATCGAGGCGACCCTCGTGGCCCGCGGCCAGCACACGGTCGAGAGACCCGAGCTGCGGCGCCTGACCTTCGAGGCGCTGGAGCGCCGCTTCGGCAGCCTGAGCGCCGAACGCTACCTGGTGTGGCGCCGTTTCGAGCAGCCCGAGCGCCCCGTGATCCTGCTCCTCGGCGGCGCGACCGGCGCAGGGAAGACCTCCCTCGCGGTCGAGGTCGCCCACCGTCTCGGGATCCACCGGGTGCTCTCCACCGATTCGATCCGGCAGGTCATGCGCATCATGCTGTCCCAGGAGCTGGTGCCCGCGATCCACGCCTCCTCCTACGACGCGCACCTCCAGGTCGGCGAGACCGGACCCGCCGAAGACCCGGTGATCGCCGCGTTCGAAGCCCAGGCCGCCACCGTGACCGTCGGCGTTCGCGCGATGCTCGACCGGGCCATCGAAGAGAACTCGAGCCTCATCCTCGACGGCGTCTCGATCGTGCCCGGAATGCTCGACCTCGACCCCTACCGCGGGAAGGCGCACATCGTCTTCCTGCTCGTGGCCACCCTCGACGCCGACGCGATCCGCGCGCGCTTCGAGGCCCGCGGGCGGAACAGTCGGCGCCCGCCCCACCGCTACCTGCAGCATCTCGATGCGATCTTGCACATCCAGGACCACCTCCTGGAGCTGGCCGACCGCTACGACGTCCCGATCGTCGACAACCACGTCCGAGACGCCTCTGTGTTGTCGATCATCAAACACATGACGGGTACGCTCCGGAAGGCCGACGAATTCAATGCCGACGAACTCCTCTAGACGACGACGCGCGCGCGCCCTCCGGCTGGGTGTCCTCTCCACCCCGCTCCTGGTGCTCTTCGCCTGCGCCACCATGACCGTCGACCAGGAACGGGACATGGGCGAGTCGGTCGTACACGAGGTGCGCAGCCAGGTGCGGCTCGTCCACGACAAGGTCGTGCGCGACTACGTGGCCGACATCGGGTACGAGATTCTCGACGCCACCGGTCCGCAACCCTTCGACTACAACTTCTACGTCGTCGAGGACGACCAGATCAACGCCTTCGCCCTGCCCGGCGGACACATCTTCATCCACACCGGCGTGATCCTGAACGCGCGCAACGTCAGCGAGCTCGCCGGAGTGATCGGCCACGAGATCGGTCACGTCGAGCGCCGCCACATCGCGCGGAACTACAACAAGATGCGCGCCGGCGGGATCGCCCAGCAGATCCTCACGACGGCGGGAGGGCTCTACGCGGGCCAGGCCGGTGCCGCGGCCGGGAGCATCTTCGGTGGGATGGCGGTGGCCTCGGTGGTGAACACCTTCACCCGCGAGGCCGAACGCGAGGCCGACGACTTTGCCGTGGCCACCCTCCCCCGGGCGGGCTACGACCCGAACGGCCTGCCGACCTTTTTCCAGACCATGATGAACGAGGGGGGCTCCCGGCCGCCGGAGTTCCTCTCGAGCCACCCCTCGACCGAGAACCGCCTCGCCGACACCCGCGCGGCGATCACCGCCCTCGACCTGCCCCCGGGTCTCAAGTCCAACGACGGGGGCAAGTTCGAGATCATCCAGCGGCGGGTCCGCCTGTTGACGGGGTCGGGCGGCGGTCGCCCCTGAGTCGGGGCCGTGTCGCGCCGACTCAAGACGGACATCCCGGGCACCGACTACCGGATCGACGCCGAGCGGCTGCCCGATCTCGACTGGGAGCAGGAGTTCGCCAAGGACCTGCGCGCCCCCGGGCCCCTGGTGCTCGAGCTGGGCTTCGGCCGCGGCGAGTTTCTCATGCACCTGGCCGGAGAGGCGTCCGAGCGCGCCCACATCGGCGTCGAGGTGTCCCGCAAACGCGTACTCAAGATGGCGCGCCGTGTGGCGCGCAGCGAGCTGTGCAACGTGCGGCTGGTGCACGCCAGCGCGGAGCACTTTGCCGCAACGGGGCTCCGCGCGGCGAGCGTCGAGCAGGTGTGGATCAATTTTTCGGATCCGTGGCCCAAGAAGCGGCACCACCCCCGGCGGCTGGTGCAGCCCGCGCTCCTCGAGCGGCTCTGCTGGGCGCTCCTGCCCGGCGGGACCGTCGAGATCGCCACCGACGACGTTCCCTACGCCGAGCACATCGACGCCACGCTTCGCGCCGAGGCCCACCTCGAGAACGTCTTCGCACCCGACCCGTGGCGGAGCGAGGTCCCCGGGCGCCCGCCGACCGCCTACGAGCTCGAGTGGCGCGCCCTCGGGCGTCCGATCCACTTCTGGCGCTACGCCAAACGCTAGGCTCCCGCCGTGACCGACGCGCCGGCCGCCTCGCGCCCCACCCGAGACCGCCCTGCCCTCAAAGACTGGAGCCTCGACGAGCTCGGCGAGCGCTGCGTCGAGGCCGGCTGGCCGCGCTACCGAGGGGTGCAGATCGCCGGCTGGATCTACGGCCGGGGGGTCGAGGATCCGGCCGGGATGACCGACCTGCCCGCCGAGCTTCGCGAAGGCCTCGCGCAGCGCTGGGCCCTGCGTTCCCTCGAGGTGGCGGAGGTGCAGCGCTCCCGGGACGGAACCGTCAAGGCGAGGCTCCGAGGGGACGATGGAGCGGAGATCGAGTCGGTCCTGATCCCCGAGGGGGATCGGAACACGCTCTGCGTTTCCACCCAGGTCGGGTGCCCGCTCGCGTGTTCGTTCTGTGCGACGGGCGCCCTGGGGTTTCGACGCAACCTGCGTGTGGGCGAGATCGTCGACCAGGTATGTCGGATGCGAGAGCTCCTGCCCGAGGGACAGCGGATCACGAACCTGGTGTTCATGGGAATGGGGGAGCCCCTGCTCAATCGCCCCGCGCTGGTGCGGGCCATCCGCACCTTCCAGGAGCCCAAGGCCTTCGCCTTCGGACCGCGCAAGATCACCGTCTCGACGGCGGGGGTCGTGCCCCAGATCGGCCGGCTGCTCGACGAGGTCGACGTCAACCTCGCGGTCTCCCTCCACGCCACCACCGACGCGCTGCGCGACGAGCTGGTGCCGATCAATCGCTCGTTTCCGCTCGAGGTGCTCCTCGGCGCCCTGCGCGAGAGCCCGCACTTCTCGCGTCGACGCCCGGTCTTCTTCGAGTACACCCTGATCGCCGGTGTGAACGACGCGCCCGAGGACGCGATGCGACTGGTCGGGCGTCTGCGCGGGATCCCCGCCAAGGTCAATCTGATTCCGATGAATCCCCACGCCGACTCGGCGGCGCGACCCCCGGCGGCGAAGGCCATCGACGCCTTCGCGGAGGTCCTGCTGCGCCGCGGCCTGCGCGCCACGGTGCGCCGCCCGCGCGGCGACGACATCGACGCGGCCTGCGGCCAGCTCCACAACCGTCGGCACCCCGAGCGCGCGGGCGTCGCCGCCGTGGGGCCGGCCTAGTGCTCTACGCCGTCGGGGACATCCACGGTCGTCTCGACCGGCTCGACGCGCTCCTCGAGCGGCTCGCGCCCCGCGAGGGCGACTCCTTCGTCTTTCTCGGCGACTACATCGACCGCGGCCCCGACTCCCGGGGCGTGATCGACCGGCTGATCGAGCTCGAACGCGACTTCCCGTGTGTCTTCCTGCTCGGCAACCACGAGTCGATGTTCCTCGACTTCCTCGGGTGGAGCGGCAAGCACTATTTTGCCGGCGAGGCCTTTCTCGGCAACGGCGGAGTCGAAACCCTGCTCTCCTACGACTACTTCGAAGCCGACCACGACGCCGGGCGGCGGCTCGAGCTGCCCTCCTCCCACGAGGCCTTTCTCAAATCGCTGCGTCTCACCTACCACGAGGGCGAGTACCTCTTCGTCCACGCGGGACTGGGCCGCGCCCTGCTGCGTGGCGGGGATCTGCGCTGGACGCTGCGGCGGGTACGGGCGGAGGAGATCCTCTGGGATCGCTTCAGCTGTGAGCTGCCCCACGAGCTGGGGGTGACGATCGTCTACGGCCACACGCCACGCCCCGACTTCGAGGTGCGCTGGAACGCCCCCTTCAGCATCGGGATCGACACGGGTGCCGGCTACGGCGGCCCGCTCACCGCGATCCGCCTGCCCGACGAGACGATCTTTCAGGCCGGGGATTCGGGCGCCATCGAGCGCAACGACGAGCCCTGAACCCGGCGCTCGACGTCGGGGATCTGGAGCCGCACCCCGGTCTGGAGTCGCGCGAAGTCGACGCCGGGGTTGTAGTCCTTCAGCAACCACAGGGGAATCTGGTAGCGACTGCGCGAGATGTCCCAGAGCGTCTCGCCGCGTTGCAGCACGTGCTCGCGGGTGCCGCGGATGGCGTGGGATTCGAGGAAGGCGACGCGCAGGGCACGGTGGTGGGCGAGCCGCCGGGCGCGGAACTCGTCGGCGCTCACCCGAGCGAAGTCGAGGCGGATGCGTCGACCGATCACGAGCTCGCTGCGGCCTCGCATCCCGTTCAGGCTGCGCAGACGCTGGGTCGGGAGCTCGAGCCAGTCGGCGTAGTGCCCGAGGGTCTCGTCGGTCTGCACGGTCACGCGGTTGTCGGCGATCTCCCAGCGATCCGGATCGGCCTGGAGCAAGGTCTCGGCCTCGCGGGCCTGCGGGGGCGGGCCGGCGAGCACCTCGACGACCGGAGCCTCGGTGCGCGGCGTGGGGGCGTCCGAGGCGGGGGCCGGGGTCGTGTCGGCCACGCGGGGCGCGGGCGGCACGCTGTCGGACGCCGGGGTCGGCGTGGGCGTTTCTGCGACGGAGGTCGGGACCGGCGCGGGCGTTTCCGCGACGGTCGG
>JANQRO010000064.1 GCA_028284525.1 Myxococcota bacterium
CCGCCGACGCCGCCGCCGGCCTCGAGCACCCGCACCGAGAACCCGAGCCCGCGCAGCTTGTGCAGCGCGTACATTCCGCCGAAGCCGGCGCCCGCCACGATCACGTCGTATTGCATGGTCTCCCTCCACCCGCGAAAGGGGCCCCTTCGCGTCTCGAAGGCGACCAGGCTAGCGGGTCCTGGCGAGGAGGTCGGCCCGGGATCAGACCGGGGGCAGCCAGCCGCGGTCCTGGAAGCGCTTGAACCACTTCTGGAAACAGTCCTCGGTGTCCATGAACTCGTGGAAGCCGGCCTGGCGCAGCTTGATCGTGCTCACGACCATCGGCGGGGGGGACACCTGGCCCGACCCGACCCCCATGATGAAATCGGCCACGACAAAGGACTGGCCGACGAACGCGTCGAGGCTGCGCGGCCCGGTGAGCTCGTACTTCGTGTGCACGGCCTGCCACTCGGCCTCCCGGGCGGGCATCGTCTCCACGAGGGAGAGCGGTCGCTCGGGCCCCACCTCCATCCCGAGGGCCTCGGCGATGGCGGGCCACACGTTGCGCCAGAGGAAGATGTCGCCGTTGGTGATGTTGAAGATCTCGTTGCGCGCCGCCGGGGTCTGGGCCGCCCACTCGAAGGCCTGGGCGTGGATCTCGGTGTCGATGGCCTCGACCACGCAGGGCGGACCCCCGGGATAGCAGAGCGGGCGCCCCGCCTCCTTCTCCACCGCCGCCCACGCGCCGATCGCGGCGATGCAGTTCATCGCGCTCCCGAGCGACTCGCCGAGGATGAGCTGCGGACGCCAGACGGTCCAGTGCCAGTCCTTCCCGATCTGGCGGTCGCGCAGGTAGTCCTGCTGGAGGAAGTAGAAGTTCTCGTGGTCGTGCCGCGGCCAGCGCTCCCGCGCCGGCGCCGGGAAGGGCTCGATGTGGATGCCGTAGGCCTTCGTGCCCTGGAGGAGCGAGACGTGCTCGAGCCCGCCCGCCGCCCCTTCGAGCGGGTCGAAGAGGTTGTCGAGCATGGCCAGGTTGGTCTGCATCTGCTCCTGCTCGAACCACCCCTGCACCAGCCCGGGCCACTCGTAGAGCGCCGCGAACACCAGGTGGGTCACGTCGCCCATGCGACCGAAGACGTCCTGGCAGCGCTCCCGGTCCTGCAGGTCGACCGAGATCAGCTCGGCGTCGCCGAGGCCCTCGGGCACGCGGCGCGAGACGCCCACCACGTCCCAGTCGGGGTGCTCGTGGAAGTGCTTCACGGCCGCGTAGCCGACGAGGCCCGACGCCCCGGCGACGAGCATCTTCTTGCGGGCCACGGGGCCGCGTCTACCCGGCGGCCATGTCTTCGAGCACCCGCTTCACGCCAAAGGCGTCGATCAGGGTGCCGTCGTCGTCCAGGATCTCGTAGAGGCCGTCTTCGTCGGGGCGCAGGTTGAACCACACCACCGCACCCTCGGCGCCGCCGCCTTCTTTGTGGACGCCGCCCTTGGCCGAGCGCCGGAAGGTGCCGGCGGGACGGACGTCGCGGGTGATGGCGCCGCCCTCGTTCTCGTAGACGATGTGCTCCCCCTCGAGGACGAGGGAGGTGAAGGCCGCGGCGTGGCGGTGGTTGGGCGCCATCGAGTTCGGCCCGAAGCGCACGATCAGGTCGACGCTGCGATGCTCGGTGTCGACGTCGACGATCGCGAACTGCACGCCCTCCTCCCCGAGGAAGGGCTCCATCTCGAAGAGATGTCCGTTGAAGAGGTAGGAGGAAGCGGTGGGTTCCGGGTTCGCGGCCATGGGGGCTCCTTCGTCGGATCGGGTGGGGTGGGGTCGACCGAATGGCAGACGATACCGAGCCCGCGCCGGGAGCGCGCCCGGGGGAGGCACCAGACGCGGCGTTCCCCGCGGCCGGAGACCGGCGCGTTCGGCGCGTCCTCCCGCCGCGGGAGACCGCCGCGT
>JANQRO010000067.1 GCA_028284525.1 Myxococcota bacterium
GCCGAGCCCGGCGCCGGGCTCTCCGGGGGCGAGCTCCAGCGTATCGCGATCGCCCGCGAGCTCTACCGCGAGCCCGACCGCCCGCTCACTCACCGAGTCGAGCGCCGAGGTCGCCTCGTCGAGGATCAGGAGGTCGGGCTCGCGGTAGAGCTCGCGGGCGATCGCGATACGCTGAAGCTCGCCCCCGGAGAGCCGGGCGCCGCGCTCGTCGAGCTCGGTCTCCCAGCTTCTTTCCAGGGTCTCGATGAACCCGCGACAATTGGCGAGCGCCGCCGCCTCCCGCACCCGTTGCATCGCCTCGGGACCGAGCGGGCCGTCCCATTCCATCGCGATGTTGCGCGCGATCGATCCCGAGAACACCACCGGCTCCTGGGTGACGTAGCCGAGCCGCGCCCGGTAGTCGCGATGCGAGAGCGTCCGCAGATCGACGCCGTCGACTCGGACGGCGCCCTCGCTGGGCTCGAGACACGCCGCCACGAGGTCGATGGCGGTGCTCTTGCCCGCTCCGGAGGCCCCCACGATCGCGACCATCTGGCGCTTCCCCACCACGAGATCGACGTCGCGCAACACCGCCACGCCGCCGTAGGTGAAGCCCACCTTGTCGAGGGCGATCTCGCGATCGAAGCCGACGGGCGCGCCGAGAGACTCGTCGACCGCGGCGGCGCGCAGATCGAGACGGAGGCGTTCGTACGCGTCGATCGAGCCCACGCGTCCGGCGAAGTCCTGCCAGTAGTCCTGGAGGAAGCCGAGCTCGATCGAGACGCGGTAGAAGAACAGGATGCCGTCGGTGATGACGCCGAGACTCTGGCGGAGCACGACGACGAAGAGGTAGAAGACGGCGCCGATCCACGCGACGAGGAGCGGTTCGCGGATCGCCCAGTGGAGGTGATCGACGACGGCGGCGCGGTCGTCCACGACGCGGGCGGCCCGCGCCGCCCGTCCGAACGCCCCTTCGAGCTGTGGGAAGCGCCCCGTCGCCCGCAGGTATTTGAAGGAGCGCATCCCTTCCACGGCGATCGAGGCGAGCGACGCCGAACGCTCCGTGGCGTCGCGGGAGATCCGCATCCGTGCGCGCGCGATGCGGCGCACCAGCGCGAGGGTCGCGCCCCCGGACACGACGAGCACCGCGCTCAGCGCAGGGTTGAGCAACACCGCGATCGCGAAGAGCGACAACGCGGCCGTCGCCGAGCCGAGCGCCGCGCAGAAGCGGTCGGTCGCGAGCGCCGCGTTGTCGATCTCGTTCACCAGGAGATTGCCGAGGCTCCCCAGCCGCTGCGCGGCGGCATCGCGGATCCGCACCCGCCCCAGGGCGTCGAAGAGATCGCGTCGCAGGCGCTCCCGAGCCCCACTCACCACACGCGTGCGGTAGACGCCGATCGCGAAGAGCAACGCGCCCTTCACCGCGAAGAGGGCAACCAGGAGAAGGAGCAGGCCCTCGATCGAGAAGCGCGCCGCCCATTCGCTCACCCCCGTCGCCAAGCGACCGGGTGCGACCGCGGCCTCGTCGGAGACCAGCCGAGCGAGGATCGGGATGAAGAGCAGGATCCCGAACCCTTCGAAGGCCGCAGCCACCAGCCCGAGCCCCCAGATGGAGTAGAGATGACGGCCCAGGTTCGCGCGGGCAAAGCGGAAGTAGCGCCGCAGGCTCTGGAACGCGGTCACGGCGACCCCCGCCCGAGACGCCCGCGCTCGAAGCTCCACACCCCGAGACCCAGCGCGCCCACGAGGCCCAGGGTGTCGACGACGCCGTAGCGATGGACGCGCGCGCACCGGACCATGACGCCGATTCGCTCCCGCAAGCTGAGCGTCCGGTAGCCCGTCGAGCGCTGGACCGCGTCCGCGTAGCGTCCGTAGCGAACGAGCTTGGGCAGGAGGTCGGCGAATCGCTCGACCTCGAGGTGGGTGACCACCGCGTCGTCGAGGTAGCGGAGCACGGGGGCCTCGAGCTCGGCCAGAGCGCGGTGCAGGATCTCGGTGTCTCCGACACACGGCATCGCCGGGAAGGGCCCCAGGGCGTGGAACAGAGCGGCGCGGACTGCCATGTTGCCGCCGTGTCCGTACATACACTCCCGACCGCGTGACTCGAAGGTCCACCGTGTCTTCGTGTCGTAGTAGTCGGCGTATCGCCGCAACCAGACACTCGCCGAGCCCGGATAGGCGAGGCGACCCACCGCGATGTCGACGGCCTCCCGGCGGAACGCCCCCTCGATCCGTTCGAGCCAATCGGGCGCCGCGGCGCAATCGGCGTCGGTGAAGGCGATGATCGAGCCCCGCGCCGCCTCGATGCCGCGGTTGCGAGCGAGGTACGGATCGCGGCAGGGCTCGGCCAGACAGCGCACGCCGGGCCATCCCTCCACGATCTCAAGCGTCCCGTCGGTCGAGCCGTTATCGACGACGATGACCTCGAAGCGCCGACGAGACAGCGTCTGTTGGTCCAGCGCCCGGAGACAGGCCCCGAGGTATCGCTCCTCGTTGAACGCGGGGATGACCACCGAGAGATCGATCATGCGCCCCCTCGGGCCGCCGGCCAGCGCGCGATGAGTCGCAGCGTCCTGCTGGTCACTCCGATCATGCCCTCAGCGGCCGGCCCGGGCCTGGCGATGCGCGCAGACCGCATTGCCCGGGCCCTCGCGAAGCGCGCCGAGCTGCACCTGCGGGTCGTCCCGCTCCAAGACCTCGACCCCCACGCGCCGCCGCCCTGGCCGCCGGGGCTGGGCGTCGCCTCCCGGGAGCGCGTGTGGACGGACGCGGGTGTGCTCCACCGGATCCGCCATCGGGGGTCCCCCGAGCGCGCGAGGCTCAGCCCGCGGCTCGGCGATCTCCTCCGCGACTCGCTCCAGGGCCTCTCGCCGCGGGTGGTGCTGGTCCTTCGGCACTACCTCGCCCCGCTCGCGGTCGCCCTGCGGTCCGCCCTGCCCTCGGCGCGCTACGTCCTCGATCTCGACGAGCTCGAATCCCACGCGCGCGACCGCATGGTGACCCTTCGGCGCCTCCGTGGCGAGCGTCGCCCCGCCGACGCACTCGCCCGGCAGGTCGCGGACTACCGACATCGTGAGCAACGCGATCTCCCTTGCTACGACCAGCTCTGGGTCAGTCCCCGCACGGAGGCGGAGCGTGGCGAGACCGAGGACGTAGCGCGCCGAGGGCAGGGCGGACCGCAGGGCGACC
>JANQRO010000071.1 GCA_028284525.1 Myxococcota bacterium
CGACCGCCTCACCGACGCGGCCGGGGTGGGCGGCGAACCCATCGCCGTGCACAAGCCCAAAGCGGCGACGCGTTGAAGCTCCTGGTGCTGGATTTCGACGGGGTCCTCTCGGACTCCGCCCGGGAGTCCTTCGAGGTCGCGCTGCGCACCTACCGCGCGCTCGGCACGGAGACGGCCTTCGCGGACCGCGACCGCGAGGCGCTCTACGCGGACTTCCTCGAGATCATGCCCCTCGGCAACCGGAGCGAGGACTTCGCGATCGCCCTGGTGGCGTTGGAGCGCGGTGTCCCGTTGGCGGATCAACGGGCCTACGACGGTTTCCGCGCCACCCTCGACGAGGCGTGGCTCCGCCGCTTCCACAAGCGCTTCTACCGCGAACGCGCGCGCTTTGCGGCGGAGGAGCCCGAGCGCTGGAACGCCCTGCTCGGGCCCTACCCCGAGTTTCTCGCCCTGTTGCGCCGGCGCGCCGCGTGCTGCCCCTACGCGATCGCCACCGCGAAGGACCGACGCTCGGTGATGGCACTCCTCGACCGCTACGCCGTCCGCGACCTCTTCCCCGACGCCCGGGTGCTCGACAAGGAGACCGGCGTCTCCAAGGTCGAGCATCACCGCTGGCTCCACGAGACGACGGGGGTGGCCTACGAGGAGATGGTGTTCATCGACGACAAGGTCAACCATCTGGACGCCGTGAGTGGGCTCGGGGTGCGCTGCATCCTCGCGGCCTGGGGCTACAACGGCGCGCGGGAGCACGCCGTCGCCACCGCCGCGGGCCACGGGGTCCACACCCTCGAGACGATCGAGGACGCCCTCTACGGCGACGGTGCCCGGGCGTGAGCCTGGATCTCGAGTTCCGCCTGCGCGCCGAGCGGACCCCGAACCCCCAGAGCATCAAATGGGTCGTCCACCCACCCCTCGCGACCGGCGGTCGCAGCGCCCACTTCCGCAACGCCCCGGTCCCGGACCACTCGCCGCTGGCCGCCGCCCTGTTCGAGATCCCGGGCATCGACGAGGTCCTGGTCGTCGCCGACTTCGTGACCCTCACCAAGCGGGACGGGGTCGACTGGCCCGATCTCGCCGAGCCCGTCGCGCGTACCCTCGAGACCTGGGTGCGCGAGGCGCGGGACGTCTTCGGGCCGGCGTGGCCCGATGAGGCGCCGGCGGGGCGCGGCGACGACGAGCGCCGGATCCTCGACGTCCTCGAGCGCGAGCTGCGACCCCTGGTCGCCCGCGACGGTGGCGACCTCCTCTTTCTCGACTACCGCGACGGGGTCGTGCGTCTCGCGCTCCAGGGGGCCTGTACTGGCTGCCCGAACTCGACGCAGACGCTCAAGTTCGGTATCGAGGAGCGGCTGAAGGCGGCGCTCCCGGAGATCCGCGAGGTCGTCGCCGTCTAGCCCCCCCAACGCCCCACCCCCCGATCGACGTTCTGAGGTCACCCGTCCGCCCGAGCCGGTGGGTGACGTGGCGGGGGATCGTGCGCGGGCGATTGGAGTTTGCACCGGGGGTGCTGCCGCGTCGGGCGGAGACGCGGCGGATGAATCTGCGCGGGCGCCTGACGTTGATCGGTGTGGCGATCGTCCTGCTGGCGGGCGCCACGCTGGCCCGGCTCGACGACGACCCGGCCCCGGAGACGCTCCCCGCGGTGGGCGCGGCGCCGCCGGCGATGCCCGCCGCGGCCCCCGACGCGCTCTTGCGTCGGCTCCCCCCCGGTGCGCGGGGGGCGAGCGTCGGGAGCTTCGTCGACGAGGAGGAGGGCCGCGTGGTCGAGCGCGTGCCGGTGCCCCGGGACGCGGTCGAGCGCCTGCCGGTGCCCCGGGACGCGGTCGAGCGCCTGCCGGCGCCCCACGCCGAGCCGAATCCCGCCTTCTACCGCGTCCAGTACAGCGTCGACCCGGAGCTCTCGCTCGCCGTCGAGCGGATCCTGCGTCGCGGCCGGGTCGCGTTGGGGCACGTGCTCCTGCTGGACATCGAGAGCGGGCGGCTCCTGGCCTACGAATCGACGGATCCGAGCCAGTTCCCCGCGACCCACGCCTACCCGATGGCCTCGATCATGAAGGTGGTGACCGCGGCCGGATTGTTGCGACTGCGCCCCGAAGCCGCGAGCGAGCGCTGTCGCTTCGTCGGAAGCCCCTACCGACTCACCCGCGCGCGTCTCGAGACGCCGCGGGTCGGCCAGACCGCCACCCTCGAGCGAGCGCTCGCCACCTCCAACAACCAGTGCTTTGCCCGGATCGCCGTCCACGAGCTCGGCGCCGACGCCGTCGCCGACGAGGCGCGGCGCGTCGGGCTGCTGCGCGCGCCCGGCCCCGGCCACGACCCGGGCTCCCTCGAAGACACCGCCGACGACCTCGATCTCGGACGCCTGGGCTCCGGGCTGGACGGCAGCTGGGTCACCCCGCTCGGCGCCCTGCGTCTGGCTGCTGCCCTCGCCCGGGGCGAGCTCGTCGAGCCGCGCTGGGTCGATGCGATCGAGAGCGCAGAGGGCGCCCCGTTGCGGCTCCCGGAGCCGGCGATCCCCGCCCAGGTCTGGCCCCCGGACGTCACCGAGCGACTCCGCGAGATGCTCGTCCAGACCACGCGCTCGGGCACCGCACGCCGCGCCTTTCGCGACCGCCGGGGGCGGCCCTTGCTGGGCCCGGTGCGGGTGGCCGGCAAGACCGGGAGCTTGAGCGGCCGCGAGCCCAAGGGGCGCTACGAGTGGTTCGTCGGGGTGGCGCCCGCCGAGGATCCCACGCTGGCGATTGCGACGCTCGTCGTGAACGGAGACCTCTGGTGGCGGAGCTCCTCCCAGATCGCCGCCGACGTGCTGCGCGACGTCTTCTGCGAGGACGGACGTTGTTCGGCCGCCACCGGGGACGCGTTGCTGGATCGCGCGGGCCGGGTCGCCCCCTTCGCAGCGCCGGCCGAGCAGCTCGGCGCCGCGGAGCGCGACACCCCGCAAGACCGCGCCGGCTGATCAGCCCGCGTTCGGTGCCTTCTCGGCCTTGCGTCGCGCCAGCCGCTTCTTGCGCAGCACCCGCCGCCGGTTCCGCACCCGCTTCTGCTTGCTCTTGCTTCTCGCCACACGGACCTCCTGGGGGCCGCGATGATACTGGGCGAGCGGGGTCGCTCAAAGGCTCCGGGGTGCTCGTCGCGCGCGGGTTGGAGGGGAGCTCCCGAGGCTCTCGGCAGGTGTGCGTATGTTCCGCCTGGTGGACTTCGCGTGGGCTCTGCCCACGCGGCGCGCGCCGGCCTGTGGCCGGCGCTGCCGGGGAGCTTCGACGATGCGCCAGGGTGTGCGTTGTTCCGCCTGGTGGACTTCGCGTGGGCTCTGCCCACGCTGCGCGCGCCGGCCTATGGCCGGCGCTTGCTAGTCCTCCAGGATCTCCGACACGACGGTGCCCATGGCGCCGGTCTCGCCGTCGGAGAGGCATTCGACCGGGGGGAGGCTCGCGACGAGGCTCTCGAGCTGGCTTCCCATCATGGCGTCGATCCCGTCGAAGCGCAGCGCGAGGCCGTGGGGTCCGTCGTCGCGTTCGACCACCGCCTCCACCACCAGCGGGGTGGCGCGAGATGCGTCGTAGATCGCGACCCGCAGCCGGTCGCCGATCGCGAGGTCCTCGTGGTGCTCGATCCGCATCCCGCTGGCCGAGAGGTCGCGTCCGATCAGGATGCGGTGCATCGCGTCGCGGACCGACGCGATCACCCGCTTCGAGTACTGCCCGCGACGCTCCTCGCGGCGCTCGTAGGGCTCCGGGATCAGCGTCGGGAGGTCCTCCTCGCTCTCGAAGCTGTTCTCGTCGCTGCGGTGGGGCGGCTGTTCGGAGAAGACCGGCTCCTCGTCCTTTTCCTGGAGGAGCGCCGCCGACAGCGCGGCTTCGAGACGCTCGAGCTCGACCGGGCCGAGGGACGCGAAACGGACCGCGATCTGATAGCTCGAGCCCGCCTTCTTGCCGAGTCGCGTCGAGCGCAGCACCCGACCCGGCAGCGCGAGATCGGCGTCGGATTCGTCGAGGCTCCCGGGGAGCACCACGCTCAGGGTGGAGCCTTCGCTCATCGGCCGGTCGGCGAGGATCAGACAGCCGCCGCGGGAGAGGTCGGCGAGCCACGCGTCGCGCCGGCGCAGACGGGAGCGCACCTGGATCTCGTAACCGATCGGGACGCGGGGTTCGGTGCGCCGCTCTTCGCCGCGGTAGAGCAAGCGAAGCAGCATCAAGCGCAGGGCGTGGGGATGGATCGGACGCCGCACCAGGTAGAGGAAGCCGAGCTCCCGCAATCGGGCGCGCAGCGGCTTCGAGTCCTCGTCGACGATGGCGACCCGCAGCGGTCGGCGCTCGGGTCGACCCGCGACGGGCCAACGCCCCACGAGCTCGGCGTGCCGGGCGTTGGTGATGAAGAGATCCTTGGGCGGGTCGAGGGAATTCGGGACGGCGCTGCCACGGAGATGCGCGAAGTCGATGCGCTCTCCGTTCAGGAGTTCGCGCACGTCTTCGAGCTCGCCGTCGTCCACTACCAGGACCGGAAACGAGGTCCCCATCGCCCCTCCAGCGCGTGGCTTTCCACGCTGTGACTTCGGCTGAAAAGAGCCCGGGCCTTAGCGCGCGCCGGAAGCGCTCTCGGGGGTTTGCCGGGGCAGGGCCGAACCCGCGCCAGCCCGCCGCGCCTGGGGGGTTTTGGCTTCAGCTCTCTCGACCGTCCCGCCGCGTCGACACGCCGGCCAGGGCCCACCAGAGCAGCAGGACGCCCCCTCCGAGCCCGACCAAGGAGCCGAGCACCGGCTCTGCGAGGGGCTCCGGAATCTCGAGACGTCCCGACGCCTCCACCACCGCGATCGCATTGTTGAGACCGTGGGCCGCCAGGGCGGGGAGCAGCGAGCCGCTCAGGTGGACGAGCAGACCCAGGCCGAGACCGAGGACGAAGGCGGCCGCCCCGTAGATCCATTCGCCGTGGGCGCCGCCGAAGAGCACCGAGACCCCGAGGAGCGCGGCGATCGGGTAGCCGCGCCGCGCGATGCCGCGCTGGAGAAAGCCGCGGAAGAAGAGCTCCTCGCCGAGGGGCGTGAGCCCGGCCACGGCGGCTAGGACGAAGGGGAGCTGGTCGGACGGGATGTCCCGCAGCGCGTCCCGGGTCGCCTCGAGTGCGGGGCTGCCCGCGGGCGCCAGGCCGGCGAACGCCGCGTCGAGGCCGTGGCTCAGGCTCACGAAGCCGAGCGCCCCGACGACCACGGTGCGCGGGCTCGCGGCGACGAGCCCCAGTCGCTCCAGGGGCTGGGGGGCCAGCAACGCCGTCAGGAGGGCGAACCACGCGAGGCCGGCCCCCACGGCGATAGCCCCCCAGGCGAACTGCTCGGCGGGGTCGAGCACCAGGGTGCGCAGCCCGTCGACGCTCCAGAAGAGGAGCAGGATCAGGACGCCGGCCGCCACCAGCAGCGTGGCGCGCTCCACCGGGTCGGGTCTCGGGGGCTCGGGCGCCGGCGGACCTAGGGGTTCCATTGGCTACGCTTTCGCCGTGCCCGACGACGCCTCTCTCGCACCCTCGCTCCTGATCGCGATGCCGGATCTTCTCGATCCGAACTTCCATCGCACGGTAGTCCTGTTGGTCTACCACGACGAACAGGGGACCGTCGGGATGGTGCTCAACCGGCCCACCGAGGTTCGCGCCTCGGAGCTCTGCGAGAGCCTGGGGGTCGACTGGAACGGTGCCGGCGAGCAGGTGGTGCACTGGGGTGGGCCGGTCCAGCCCAACACGGGCTGGGTGGTGGGCGAGACCGATGCGCTCGCCCGGGCTCCCGAAGCGTTGAGCCTCGCCGAGCACCTGCACTTCGCCGGCTCGCTGGATGCGCTCCGCGCGGTGGCGCAGGAGCCCTCGCGAGATCTGAGGCTCTTCCTCGGCTACGCCGGATGGGGTCCCGGGCAGCTCGAGATGGAGCTCGCCCAGGGCGCCTGGGTGGTCGCACCCCTCGACACCCCGAGTGTCTTGCAGGTCCCCGAGGACGAGCTTTGGGACCACACCTGGAGACGCATCGGGGTCGATCCCGCGACCGTCGTCGCCACGGGCGGGGTGCACTAGGCGCCCGGGCGAGCGCTACTCCTCGTCGCCGCCCCCGGGTCGACCCGCACCCGTCCGCGCCGCGGTCTGGGATCCCGCCTCGGGGAAGACCAGCGTCGCGGCCATCTCCCGGGCCTCCTCGGGGGAGAAGTCGGGGAGGGCCAGCTCGCTGCGCTGTCGCCATCTCCCGACCTGGGCCTCGGCCTCGCCGGTCCGCGTCTCGTCGAGTCCGTCGTCGCGTCCGAGGTAGAGGGTCTGGGACGGGAACGCGAAGCCCGTGCCGGCGGCGCCGACGATCTCGATCAAGCGCAGGTTCAGGTCCTCCACGACTTCGAGGTAGGCCGCCCAGTCGGTGACGCGAATGTAGGCCTGGAGGTCGAGGTCGAGGGAGCTCGACCCGAACTGCACAAAGCGCACCCGCGCGCCTTCGCGGTCGACCATCGGGTGCGAGTAGAGCATGCGCCGAATCTCGATCAGCAGATATCGCATCTGCTCGGCGCTGGTCTCGTAGCGGAGCCCCAGACGGGGAGCGAAACGGATCGAGTCGCGCTTCGCGAAATTCTCGAGCTGCATCGTCGAGAACTCGGCGTTGGGGATGGTGACGACCGTGCGCTCGAGGGTGCGCACCCGGGTGGAACGCAGACCGATGTCCTCGACGGTGCCCACGCGATCGCCGAAGCGGCAGAAGTCCCCGACCCGGACCGGCTGGTCGGCGATCACGGTGACACCCCCGAAGAGGTTCTCGAGAGATTTCTGGGCGGCCAGGGCGAAGGCGAGGCCGCCGAAGCCGAGCCCCGCGAGCAGGCCCGTGACGTTCACGCCGAAGTTCTGCAGGCCGACGATCAGCGCGAGGATGCCGAGGGCCACCTTGAGGGTCACCCGGCCGAGGGGGAGCACCGACACCAGGCCCTGGCGTTGTCGCGCCCGCGCGCGGCGCGCGATGCCCTCGCCCGCGATGTCGACGGCGCGGAAGAGCACCCAGGTCAGCGCCACGATCACGACGAGCTGCACCAGCGCACCGAGGGTGGCGGCGGCGGGTACCGAGAGCCGGAGGGTGCTGGCCAGAGCGTGGAAGACGCCGGCACCGAGCAGCAGGGTCAACGGGCCCCGGGCGGTCGTCAGCAGGTGGTCGTCGAAGCGTCCGCGGCTTCGCTCGACCAGGGGCTCGATCACCCGCACGGTGACCCACGAGAGCAGCCAGCCGAGCACCAGCGCCGCCAGCAACGATCCCGCCAGCCCGATCCACTGCCACGGCTGCACCTCGAGGAAGTGCCCGACAAAGAGACGCGGCGGCAGGATCTCGCCCAGCCAGCCGTAGCCGAACTCCGCGTAGAGGGCGGGGATCCGGGCGACGAAGGAGGCGGC
>JANQRO010000073.1 GCA_028284525.1 Myxococcota bacterium
CTGGGTCACGGTGTAGGACCGGCGATCGAGTGCCGCCGCGTTCTTGAGCGCGTAGGCCGTCACCAGGTCGTAGCCGTCGACCGCGGAGATCTCCTCGACCGACGCTTCTGCGATCTTCTGCACCGTGTCGAGCCCGGCCTCCGACAGCACCCGCACGAGCTCCTTGGTGGTGCGCGGGAGCGTCAGGATGCGCTGGGTCGAATCCTCCGGCGGGGGCTCTCGGCGGCTTTCCGCCACGACCTCCACTCTCGAGTACGCCCGGTCGTCCCCGCGGACCAGCACCTCCATCTCGGTGCTGCGCGGCGGCGCGAGCGGCCCGAGCCACCAGAGCACATCCGCCAGGAAGTCGTCCTTGGGCTTCTGCAGTCGGATCGCCACGCGCCCGGTGGGCCGCTCCTCGATGTAGTGGAGCGCGCGCTCGACGGCGTGGCGGATCGTGTCGCCCTGGTGGTCGGCGAAGAAGACCCGGACCGCCGCGACCTGGGCCATCGGGTCGCGGTAGGGGTTCAGGATCTTCGGGTCGGGCGAGCTCGCCTCGTAGAGGAAGAGGAGTCCACCGATCTCGACGTCGGTCGGCGGGATCGAGTACCAGCGCGGGTCGCCGTTGTGAAAGATGCGGTTGATCGTCTTCAGGAACTCGACGATCGAGATCGAGCCACCGGCCTTGGGGTCCTGCTCCATGTAGCGCTGGAAGGCCTCGATCTCCTGCATCACCTCGGGCTTGTTGACCCCCCCCTGTTGCTCGGTCTCCACGAAGAGCACCAGGTCGTCGGCACCGTAGAACTTGGACGAGATGACCCGCGCCGCCTGGTTGTAGGGGCTGTCGTCGTAGAGGATCGGGGTGCCCGGGTGCGATTCGCCCACCTTCACACGCAGCGCCACGCTCGCGCAGAGCAGGACGATCACCACCCAGACGGCGACGATGATCTTCGAGGAGCGGGCACCGGTGGCGAGACCACCGAGCCACTTCAGGAAGGTCACGACCGCCGGCGGCGTGTAGTGCTTGACGTTCTTTGGCGCCGGGAAGTAGGCGATCATCAAGCGGTTGAGGAGCATCTCGGTGACCGCGATCGAGAGCGCCCAGAACGCGCCGAACATCGCGACCTTCTTCATCAGGAAGATCGACGAGACCCCGATCACGAAGATGCCGAAGGCGTCGGTGATGATCGCCAGCGTGCCGGGCAGGAGCAGCTCCGCCATCGAGCTGATCACGGCCTCTTCCTTGTCGCCCTCGAGCCGTTCGTACTCTTCGTAGAAGCGCTCGACGAACTGCACCGAGTGGCTCACGGCGCGCGCCGTGATCAGCATCGGGATGACGAGCACCAGTGGCTCGAGCTGGTACCCCATGATCGCGATGAACCCGAGACCCCAGATCGCGGAGACCACCGCCCCGGAGAAGGGCATCACGACCCCGTACCAGTGGCGGAAGTAGACCCCCAGGAGGACGAGCAACACGCCCATCGAGATCAACAGGATCAGCACGATCTCCGGTGCGTAGTGAAAACTCCAGCCCGCGAGCACCGGGACGCCGATCATCTGGATGTCGACCAGCCCGTCGGCCTCGAGCTCGGTCTTGAGCGATTGGATGCGTTTGAAGATCTCGTGGTAGTCGAGCCGGGTCTCGAGGAAGCCGGCGAAGACCAACGCCGCCGTGTCGTCGCGGGAGACCAGACGCCCGTAGACCTGGGGGTTCTGGTGGATCTTGTCGGCGATCGTGTCGGCGAGCCGCGCCGGGAGCAGGGAGTCTTCCGGACCCGTGAGCTTCTCGTTCTTGAAGTCGTAGCCGGCTGGTAGCTCGGCGATGCGGAGCTTCAGGAACTCGAACTCCGCGTTCTCCTGACGCAGGCGTTTGAGCCGTTTGACCTCGTCCTTGTCGTCGAGGGTGTCCAGATTGACGGCCTGGGTGGGCGCGAGGATCTCCTCGAGCTGGGCTTTGCGCCGCTCGATCAGCGCCTTCAGGGCGTCGAGGCTCTCGGGCGCGTTCTCGCCGCGGGCCACCGCGCGTTGCGAGGCGCGTCTGCTGTAGAACTGCGCCTCCAGGAGGGCCAGGGTCTCGTCACCCAGAATCTGTCTCGAGTAGAGGATGCCCTCGTCGTCGACCTGTTGGTCGCGGATCCGGATGCTGACGATCGACGACACCTGGTCGTGGTCGACGCCCTCGACCTTGTCGATCTGGTCGTGGAAGGCGTAGACCTTTTCGAGGATCTCCTCGCGGTAGATGTCGCCCTCCTTGGCGACGATCGCCGCGAGCACGATGTTCGCGCTCCCGAACTGACGGTTGTACTTCTCGTAGACCTGGATGTACTCGTGGTTGCGCGGCAGCAGGTCGATGAACTGGCTGAAGACCTGGAGCTGCAGCGCGCGGTAGCCGAAGTAGGCCGTCGCTGCGCCGATCAAGCACAGGTTGATGAAGCGGTGCTTGATGAAAAAGCGCGAGAAGCGCAGCATCATCTCGTCCATCGGATCCTCTCCATCCGCCGGTCGACCCGGCCCGGGCTCCAGCGCGGCCCGCTATTGTACGCGGAACGGGTCCCCGACGGGGCCCCGAAGTGGATTTCTCGCCTCGTCCCCAGGGCCTCTAGTGGGCCTCTTCCTCGCTCGGCGTCCCCGCGGCGCGCTTGGTGGCGGCCTCCGGGACGCTGACCGCGCTGATCGGGGCCGGGGTGGCCGCGACCACCTGGGCGAAGCTGTCGCCCCCGTCGGTCGAGCGCAGGATCGCCCCGCGCTCCCCGACGATCAGCGCGAGCCCGTCGTCCCCGAAGGTCGACCCGCCGAACCAGTTGAAGATCTTGGGGCGATCGGGCTGGAACCAGGTCCGTCCCCCGTCGCGGGTGGCGACTACCTCGCCGCGGTCT
Source organism: Myxococcota bacterium (assembly GCA_028284525.1). GTDB lineage: Bacteria > Myxococcota_A > UBA9160 > UBA9160 > PR03 > JANQRO01. The sequence continues at coordinate 2,856 of JANQRO010000073.1, forward strand.
CCCGCCAGGATCGCGCGGTTGCCTCGCAACGCGGCCGTGAAGAGACCGGCGGTCGTGGGGACGTCCTTGGAGACCCACACTTTCCCGTTGTCTTCGGTCATCAGGACGACGCCGCCCACCCCGCCGGCGACGGCCCGCTCTCCCGAGGCCCCGAGATCGAAGAGGTAGATGTCCGAGATCACCCCGGACACCTCTTCCCGGTTCACCCAGGTCTCGCCGCCATCCATGGTGCGCAGCCCGGTGGCGAACTCCCCGGTGATCCACCCGTTGTTCTCGTCGTCGAACTCGATGCCGTTGAAGAGTCGGTCGGCCAGGTAGCCGTCCCCGAAGGTCTCTTCGGGCAGGATCAGGCGGGTCCAGCTGACGCCGCCGTCGTCGGTGTGGATCAGGGTGCCGAAGTCGCCGCTGATCCAGACCTCCTCGGGGCCGATCGCGGCGACGTCGAAGAGGATCGAGGTGAGCGGGCCGAAGTCGCCAAATTCGTCCTCGGCCTCGACCGGCACCGTGACCCAGGTCTTCCCGCCGTCTCGGGTGCGCAGGACGGTTCCGTGGTCCCCCACCGCCCAGGCGTGGTCGTCGTCCGCGAAGGCCACGCCGAAGAGCGTGCGCGATGTGGGGGTGGGGGTGAAGTGCCAGCTCGCGCCGCGGTCTTCGGAGCGCAGGACGGTGCCCCAGTAGCCCACGGCCAGGGCGCGCTTCTTCTCCGCGGCGACTCCGTAGAGGTGGGCGTACGGCATCTGCCACGTGTCGTGACGGGGCGGATGGAAGTTGCCGTTCTCCGGGGCCTGGGCGTGGACCGACCCGGCGAGCCACAACAGCGCGACGGCGACCGACCCGTGGGCGATCACCCGATGAGTGCGAAACAAAGAGCCACCCCTCCTCGCCCGACGCGACCCCTCGACGGGCATCGCGTCGATTCGTGTTGCGCGCCGACCTCCTCGAGAGCGTCCGGGAACGGATCCGGGGCACGACCACGAGGCCTTCTCGGGGGAGGCCTCCGCGAGGGGCAATCCCTCGGGCAACCGGCGTTCTTTACACGGAATTGGCGCGCTTTGCAAAGCCCGAGACGCGCGTCTCCGAACGAAATTCGAAAACACGCAGCTTCGATTTCGCCATATAATCCACCGACCCGATGACCGGCGTCAATCGGGTAGGCAGGGTCTGGTGAAGAATCAGACCCTGTCGCAGCAAGCTCTTCCTTCCCCGAGGGGTTTCTCGGGAGGAGGGGATAGGGTGTCCGACTCTCCGCCTCGGCCCGTCGAGGCGGACCACACAGGGGAATCGAATGAAACGCAAGTTCACCGCGGCGCTCGTGGGGATGGCCTTCCTCGCTGCGCTTCCTGCCGTTGCGGACGTCCAGCCGGGCGACCACATCACGAACGCGAATCGGGACAAGCTCCAGGGCCTCATTCCCGACGAGCTGATGACCTACATCCTCGACGGCTACAACGAGCTCGACATGACGATCGTCGAGACCGGCGACTACACGCCGCCCCAGAAGTACATCGAGGCGACGGTGCGGTTTGCCTGCCAGGCGACACTGACCCCCAAGGGGACGCTCGAGAACTACACGGCCGGGCAGCCGTTCCCCTACTCCAAGTGGGCGCAGGACGCGACCAACCACGCCTGTGACCTCAGCCCCGACGATCCCGAGTTCGCGCTCAAGCTGGCCTGGAACGTGAACTACCGCTGGCAGGGTGGCGCTGGGCTGAATCTCCCCCACTGGGGCTTCAACTACATGCGCAACAGCGGCAAAGAGCAGTGGCGCCTCGCCCAGGGCGAGTACCGGCGCACCTACTGGACCGGCCGCGCGGACCTGCTCCCCGAGACCTCGACCCTCGAGGACGGCACCAGCATCGAATGGGCCGAGTTCTTCGACGTGAAGACCCCCTTCGACCTCCGCGGCACCATGTTCCTGCTCTATCGCTACACCGATGACAAGGAAGACCAGACCTGGGCGTACATCCCGGCTCTGCGCCGCGTGCGTCGTGTGGCCGCCACCCAGAAGTCCGACTCGCTGCTCGGTACCGAGATCACCCTCGAAGACTTCTACATCTTCGCGGGCTACGTCTGGGACCACGCCTGGGAGTACCAGGGTGAGTCGACCAAGCTGGCGCCCTACGGCGGCGGCATCGGCACCTTCGGTCGCGAGTGCTGGAACAACGTGATTCCGGACGAGAAATACCGCCTCGAGGGGCAGACCCGCCTGGGCACCCAGGAAGAGTGGGACCACTGCCAGTTCGGACCGATGAACGCCGGTCAGTTCCACGGCGAGACCTGGCAGAAGCGGACCGTCCTCGGCCTCGACGACATCCCGAAGCAGAAGGGTCACCCCTACAGCCGCAAGAAGATCTGGTACGACCGCCAGACCTTCATGCCGATCTACTCGTTCGCGTTCGACCGCGCCGGCGAGCCCTACAAGTACCTGGGCGGCACCTGGCGCTGGAGCGAGGACACCTTCCACGAGAGCAACAAGGGCCTGCGCCTGCTCCAGTGGTCGCACTGGCACACGATCAACGTGCAGAACAACAACTCGCACCGCGGTCAGTTCGACAACGCCAGCTCGCCGCAGTTCTCGATCCAGGAAAGCCGCAAGTACTACGACACCACGCGGCTGAAGCGACAGGGTCGCTAGCCCCACCGGCTATCGACGGCTCGTTTCGGGCCCCTCGCCGCAAGGCGGGGGGCCCTTTCTCTTTCGTGGCGGGGTCGGGTGGTTTGCCGAGCGGCGGCCGGGGAGGCAGAACCCCTCCGCCGACCTGGCCGCCGCCGGCTTCCGGCGGTTCTTCGTGGAGCCTGTAGGGCGGCACACGGAAGGGTCGGCTCCGGGGTTCTGCCTCCCCGGCCTCGCGTTTCCAATCGCGGATCGAATCCTCGCGCACTGGCGCGCTGTTCCCGAGCAGATGTAAGAGCGCCGGGGGGGCTCGCTTTGGCAAGGGAAGCCGGGCGGCGGCGCCTGCAGCTCAGCTCCCGTTCTCACACAGAGTGAGCGCTTCACGCCCGCCCCGCTTCGGCACAAGGCGGCGGGGCGGGTGGGGTTCCGGAGCGGAACTCGAGCGGAGGTCGCCTCGAGCTCCGCACACCACCACAGGACCCGTGCACCGCGTCGCTGCGAATGCGGCCGAGCCATTCCGAGGAGGAACCCCACCCGTTCCGACGCCGTGCAACGAGGAGCTTAGATCGGAGGGAAGCGTTTGCTGCCGTCGGCCCAGCGTTCGCGGGCGGGGTCGGATTCGATGAGTTCGAGGAGCATGCGTCCCCGGTAGCGGAGGCGGTGTTCGAGAGTGGGTTTGGGTGCTTTGCCCCGCTTGTACTGCGCACGCGACTCGTCGTGGATCACCATCCGGCGCAGCCGCGAGTTGGAGAGCTCGATGAACGCCTCCCCGCGAATCTCGGCGCGCACCCGGTCGAAGGTGAGCCCGGTGGCGGCCGGGACGTCGGTTCCGTCCTCCTCGGACTCGATCAGGATCCACGCACAGCGGACGCCGTCCACGTCGCGGTAGCCCGCGAAGCTGTAGCTCACGTCCATCTTGAGCCCGAGACCGCCGATCGCGTTCGGCGGGAAGCGGGTCGCGGCCCACTGGTGGCCGGGACGGATCGATTCCGTCGGTCTGGGAACCCGTGAGAACCGGATCGCATCGCGGATCGGGAACTGCTTCAGAAAGTCCCGGGCCCGCGGGCGCCCACGCACCTGGGCGGTGACGGTCTCTCCCTGCTCGTCGTAGACGACCAGGCCGAAGATCTGTTGGAGGAGCATCCGCGGTGTGAGCCCCTCCTTGGGCTGGGCGCCCTCGAGGTCCATCTCCATCTTGTCCTTGCCGCTGTAGACCCGCAGCCGGTCCCCGGCGAGCTCGATGGTCTGGGGCGGTCGTCCGCTCTGCATGTTCTGCGAGTGGAGGGCGTCGAGCCGCAGCAGATAGGCCCGTTGGTCGCTCCCCGCCTGGCCCTGCTTTGCCGGAAGCTCCACGTATTCCATCTCGAGCATCAGCGACTGCTCGATCGGCTCGGGGTCGCGGTGCTCGGTCGAGGCCTGGAGGATCTGCTGGCCGCTGGTCTCGAAGAGCAGCCGGTAGGCCCAGCTGCCCTCGGCGTCCGGCGGCGCGAAGCGGATCGAGATCGCACCGTCCTCGCCGGTGGCGCTCGTGGCGCTCTGCCCCTGCTCTTCGGGAAGCACGATGTCGGGAACCTGGCTGCCCATCAGCACCGTGGGGCCCTTGGGCTCCGGGTCGGCACACGCCAGGCACAGCACGAGGAGGGGGAGACTGAGTCGGACTCGCATGCACGGCATTCTAGAAAAAAGAACGGGGCGCGGAGAAGGCTCCGCGCCCCGTCGTTCCGGACCGGACCGGACTAGAACTGGTAGGTCACCCCGAACCAGATCTCGTCGCGGTTGCGCTGGAACATGTCGGCGACGCCCATCTGCGCCCAACCCGGGGACGAGATGTCCTTCATCTCCAGGTCTTCGTAGAGGAGCTGCCACTGGCCGGGCACCCACTGGTCGGGGTCACCCGCGCAGCCGAGGCCGATGTACTGGGTTCCGCCGTTCCCGCACATGTTGGTGATGTTGTGTTCTCGCTTCTCGCCCCAGAGCATCTGGATGCCGACGTCGAAGAACAGGTTGTCGTTGTGCACGTAGCGGAAGCTCGGGCCCGTGATGATGTTCTGCTCCTCCCAGAGGACGGCGAGGAAGCTGGTGAGGATCAGCGTGTCGTTCCGCCAGTAGTTCTGCATGAACGCCGTACTGATCACCTGGAGCCGGTACGGAATCGTGCCGATCCCGTGGCCCGAGTTGTAGTTCGTCAGCCAGTTCACGAAGGTCTGCGCCGACAGGAACGCCGTGCGGTTCTTGTTCAGGAAGGGGATGAAGGTCGAGCGGTCGAGACCGATCGCCGCCTGCACCGAGTGGGTCTCCCCGATGAAGTCCCGTCGGCTCGAGTCCTGCACCTTGGTGTTGAAGTCCATCGCGAACTCCAGCCGCAGGATCGTGTCGATGTTCGGGATCTGGTAGTCGAGCGAGGCGCCCATCGTGAAGACGCGGGGCACGAGGATGTCGTCCTCGCCGCCCGTCCACATGAAGCCGAGGAACTGCATGACGCCGCCGTCGGCCGCCGCGGGCTGTCCCGCGGCACCGCGACCCGCGATGCAGTTCCCGATCTCCCGGTCGGTGCTCGCGCCCGAGCACAGCGTGTTGTAGATCGTCCGATAGGCGTCCACCGCCAGCTGGTTGGCCGTCGCGAGGGAGCCAAAGGGATCGAGGATCCCGTCGGGCCCGGCGCCGCGGTTCTGGCCTCGGTAGTTCCGGATCGGACCGCTCAGGTCGTCGGTTCGGGCATAGAGATCGATCCCCGTGGTCCAGGGCGAGTTGCCCACATTGGGCCCGGCCGGAGCACCACCCGCGCAGAAATCGCACACGCCGTCGGAGGCGTCCTCGATCAGCGGGGCGAAATTCAGTGCCTGCAGGAGAGGCATGACGGTCGGGTTCGGGTTGCTGGTGCTGTACTCGGTGCCGCGGATCAAGCGCGCCACCGGGGCGTCCTGGAAGGTCCAGCCCGCCGAGATCGACATCGAGAGCGCCGGCTTGGGGATGCGGAACTCGATGCGCATCCACGGCTCGGTGTTCTTCAGCTTCCAGTGCACCTGGTCGTAGGAGCGCGACCCGAAGTTGAAGAAGGGGTGGCCGCCGATGTCGGCGCGGAAGTGGCAGAGCCCGCCGAAGGCGTAGGGCTCGCCGCACTGCCCGGCCTGGTCACCCATGTAGCGGTCGAAGATCCAGGCGAACTCGAAGGAGACGTCCTGGAAGGGGCCGACGTCGCCGAAGCTGTAGATCGCGTCGAGGGCGAGCATCGGGATGCGGCGCTCTTCGAGGTCGGGGAACACGTTGTTGTACCCGACGTCCAGGGGGTTCAGCTTGTCCTGGAGACGGAAGGCGTCGGTCTTCCCCCAGGAGAGCTGCTGCCGACCGAGACGGATGAACAGGTTGCCCCACTCGATATCGGCGTAGAGCTCGCGCAGCCAGCAGGTGGGGTGGGCGGTGTCGAAGCAGTCGAGCTCGAGCTCGTGCTGACGGCGGTTGATGTCGAAGCCCTTGTCGAAGGACTTGGCGTCACCGAAGCCCCCCGAGAGCGCCGGCTCGAGACCCTTCTGGTACCAGTTGAGGGGCGCGACGCCGTTCAGGGGCCCCGCTCCCGTCGGGTTGCCGTTGATGTCGTTGCCGACCACGAAGTTCCCGAGGCTGCCCGGCGTCGTCCCCAACATCGCCATCGTGTTGAGGAGGTCCGGTTGGCCCGCGAGGGGCGAGCTGCCAAACGCGAGCTGGTAGAGACGCGAGCCCTCGAGACTGCCGGCCTCACCCCCCGCCTTGGTCTGAAGGGAGCTTCGCGGCACCCAGGGGGCGGTCACGGCGCCGAAGAAGAGCTGCTTGGAGATCGTCACGCCGGGAAGGTTCACACCTGTGTAGAGGAAGAAGGTGTTCCCGGTGTTGATGCAGAATTCCTTCTCGAGACAGCCGCCCACCGTCGGGGTGGGGGCGCCCGGGAACTCCGGCTGGTAGCGACGCCCCTGCATCGACGCGCGGGCGTTCTGCGCGTCGGTGAGGCCGCCGTCCGCGATGCTGGTGGCCTTGTCGAGCCCCTGCCCGTAGAGGTCGTCGTTGATGTAGTAGACCGCGTCGAAGGTCGGACGGACGATGGCGTAGCCGTTGATGCTCAGCTCGTCGCCACCGACGTTCATGTTGAGGATGTTGTTGAAGTTCATCTCGAGGTTCAGCTCGGTGCGCCACCGAGTCGGCTCGATTTCCCGGTAGAGACTCATACCGGGGCTTCGGAAACCCACCTTCGAGGTGAAGAACCCGTGAACTTCGAAGTTCTCTGACCACCAGCTGTCGTGAGCATCCGCGTTGTGCGGGAACGCCGAGAGAGTGAAGAGTGCTGCGATCAGCACGGCTCCGCTTCGTCGGCACCATCCGTTCATAGTGAGACGCATCGACTCGATTCCCCTCCTTGCGAGTCCGACCTCGCCGGAAGCAATTGCGGGCACACCGAACGTGAATTGGGCGTGTCCGATCCCTGCGACCGATGCGGCGCCTACGCTTCCCCGTGTAGGGTTGCCCGGGAGCCGCTTGCTTCCGGCACCCGCGGAGCTGTTGCTCCGCAGTTGCGAAGCATTCTCGCCTACTCCCGGACAACATTTCCAAGCTTTTTTGCGGTTTCGGGGCCCTAGAGGCCATTTGCAGCGATTCCCTTGGGGGCGTTCCCCTCGGGAATCCCTCGGGGAACTTCAGAGGAAGCCGGGGGCGGCGCTGCCGCTTGCTCCCTCCCGGGCCGTTGCCGCTAGCATGCGCCGACCCGGAACCCGACGGCTGAAGGAGAGCTCGCATGGCGACCCGCCCTCGAATCCTCGCCCCGGCACTTCTCTTGGGACTGGGCCTCGCGGTGGGCCCTGCAGCGGCCGAGCCGGGCGACGCAAACAGCGCCGCTGCGATCCGCGCGTGCGTCGAGGCCAACTTCCCGGTCCGCTCGAGCCTTCAGCACATCGCTCTGCATTCGGTGGACCGCTCCGGGGGGGACCGCGAGCTCGCGGGGCGGCTCCACTGGAAGCGCTTCGAGCGTCACCCGCGGGCCATGATCCGCCTCGACGCCCCCGACGACCTCAAGGGCGCCTCCTACCTGGTCGTGCAGCCGGAGGGCCGGGCGATGCGGGTCTATGTGTACATGCCGGCCCTCAAGAAGGTGCGGCGTATCACCGCGACGACCGCCCTCGGCCAGCTGTGGGGGACCGATTTCAGCTACGAGGACATGAGGCACCTGCAGACCGGTCTCCAGGTGGGGCGGGTCGAATACGTGGGCAACGGCGAGGTCCGGGGACGGGTCACCCAGGTCCTCGAGACGCACCTCGACCCGGCGGCCGAGAGCCCCTACCAGCGCGTCGTCTCCCACATCGACCGCGAGAGCTGTGTCGCCCTGCGCACCGAGTTCTTCGAACGCGGCGACACCCCCCGCAAGGTGCTCGAGGCCGATCCGAACGCGCTCGTGCGCGACGGCCACCGCTGGCTCTCGACCCGCTTCGAGATGCGCGACGCGCAGAACCAGACCGCTACGGTGCTCACGATCGAGCGCTTCGAAATGGACGCCGAGCTCCCCGATCGGCTCTTCAGCCCGAAACGGCTGGGCGACGAACGTCTCTAGGCCGTGCGTCTCTCGCGTGTCCCCACCCGGTACCCGGTCTGGGTCCTGTTGCTGGTCGCCGGGCTCAGCGTGTTCGCGGTTCGCGCGGTCTACGATTTCGAGACCGGCGCGTCGCGGGTGTGGATCGATCCCGGGATCGAGCCCCTGCTGCCGGCGGACGACGACGAGCGCCGCTTCTCCGAGGAGGCGGCCCACCTCTTTCTGAGCGACGAACCCCTCTACGTCGTGTTTCGGGTCGACGATGTCCTCGCCGTCGAGCACCTCGAGTTCCTCGACGAGCTCCGCCACGCCCTGCTCGAGGTAGCGGGGGTGCGCGAGGTGCTCTCGCTCTCGACGTTGCCCCACGTCCAGAGCGACGGCGACGAGTTCGAAGCCCACTCGATCCTGGCGACACTGCGCCGACAGCCCGAGCTGCGCGACGACGTGATGGCGTCGCTGCGCGGGCATCTGGCCTGGGGCTGGATGATCGCCGAGGACGCCCGGCACAGCGCCTTGATCGTCACCTTCGAGCCGATGAGCGACCGCGAGTTCCTGGACCTCGGGCTCGACGAAGCGGTGCGCGCGGTCGTGGCCGAGCGCGCGAGCGCGGCGGTCGAAGCCAGCTGGATCAGCGGGGTGCCCGTCCTCAAGGCCGAGACGAGCCGCGCCCTCGTCCGCCAGCTCGGGACGGTACTCCCCGCGATCGCGGGGTTGAGCGCGCTGGTGCTCTTCCTCGCCTTCGGCACCCTGCGCGGCGTCGTCTTGCCGCTGCTCACGATCGGGCTCGCGCTGCTCTTCACCGGCGCCGGGCTCGCGCTCTGGGGGCGACCGCTCAACCTCGTGACGACGATCGTGCCGCCGCTGCTCCTCACGGTGGGGCTCGCCTACACGATGCACATGGTCTCGGCCTACGCCGACCCCGGCGACGCGTCGGCGCCCGCCGGGGAGGGCGCGGGAGACGAGTCGCACCGGGTGGCGTCGGCCCTCGGCGTCGTGGCGCTGCCGCTGCTCGTGGCGGGTCTCACCACGGCCGGAGGCTTCGGCGCCCTCGTCGCGAACCCCCTGGCGGCGATTCGCGAGTTCGGCGTCCTCGCCACCGCGGGGACGATCGGAACCGTGCTGCTCGCGATGACCGCGCTCCCCGCGGCGCTGGCGCTCTGGGGTCGTCTGCGCCCCGCCCGCCGGCCGCCCAGCGGACGGTTCCTCCAAACGGCCGGAGAGAGCCTGGGCCGACTCGCGCTCGCGCGGCGGCGTCTCGTGATCGGCGCGGGTCTCGTCGTCTTCGTCGTCGCGCTCGCCGGCACCCTCCGGATCGGGGTCGGCACCACCTACGTCGAGAACTTCGGCCCCGAGACCCGGGTGCGCGCCGACTACGAGGCCGTGCGCGAGCACATGGGCGGCGCCACCGGTTTCCAGATCGTCCTCGAGACCGGCGAGGACGACGCGCTGCTCGAGCCGGGTCTCCTCGACGAGGTGCGCGCCCTGCAGGACTGGCTCGAGGCGCAGCCCGAGATCGGCCCGACGGCCTCCCTCGTCGACTACCTCGAGCTCCTCCACCGCGACTGGATGGGGGAGGAAGGCCCGCCCTCGGACCCGGCGCTCGCGAAGCAGCTCCTGTTGCTCGCCGGCGGCGACTACGCCCAGCGCTTCAGCGATGCGCGCTACCGCACCGGCAACCTGATCGTGCGCACCCGGGTCGACGACTCGCAGTCGATCTCCGCGCTGGTGCGTCGGGTCGAGGCGCGGCTCGCCGAGCTCCCGGAGCCTCTCGTCGGACGCGCCACCGGGGACTCGATCCTGTTGAACCACACCCTCGAGCGGATCGCCCGCGGGCAGCTCCAGAGCATCGCCGCCGCCTTTGGCGTGATCTACCTGATCCTCTGCGTCGTCTTCATGTCGCCCCGGGTGGCGTTGCTCGGCCTCCTCCCCAACGCGCTCCCGGTCGCGATCTTCTTTGGCGCGCTCGGGGTGCTGGGGATTCCGCTCACACCGACCACGAGTCTGGTGGCGTGTATCGCGCTGGGGATCGCCGTCGACGACACCACCCACTACATGGTTCGTTTCGGGGGCACGGCGCGGCGTTTCGCCAGCGAGGAGCGCGCCGCGCTCGAGACGCTGCGCAGTGTCTTGCGGCCGGTGACCTGGACCAGCATCGCGCTGGTCGGGGGTTTCCTGGTGTTGGCGACGAGCGAGCTCCACAACCAGGTCCAGTTCGGCCTCCTCGCCGCCGCGACGCTCTTCGCGGCCTGGGTGGTCGACGTGACCTTCACCCCGGCGCTCACCTCCCGGGCGCGGATCGTGAATTTCTGGGACGTCCTGGTCTATGACCTCGGCGCCGAGCCGCAACAACAGATCCCGATCTTCCGCGGGCTCAGCGCCCGCGAGGCCCGCGTCTTCGCCCTGATGATGGACTTCCGCGACATCCGCGCCGGCGAGATCCTGATGCGACAGGGCGACACCGGCGTCCGCGATCTCTACGCCGTCCTCGAGGGCGAGCTCGAGGTCTTCACCGAGCGCGGACACAACCCCGGCCCCCTCTACACCGCCAAACGGGGCGACCTCGTCGGTACCGTCGGCCACGTCACCGGCACGCGAAGCGCAACCGCGCGCGCCCGGAGCGCGGCGCGGCTCCTGCGCATCGAAGAGCGCGACCTCGACGAGCTCATGCGTCGCTACCCCAAGATCGCCGCCCGTATCTACAAAAACCTCGGCAACGCCCAGACCGCGGCGGCCCTGCGATTCGCCGAGCGGGCCTAGGCCGCAGCGCCCGAGGGACGGCGAAGCGCGGCAGCGGGATCGGAAGCCGACGCGCCGCCGACTCGGGAGGGGGCTCCGAGCCTCGACGCGTGGCCGTGGGCCGGCCTTGTGGACTTCGCGTGGGCTTCGCCCACGCTGCGCGCGCCGGCCGAGGGCCGGCCTTGTGGACTTCGCGTGGGCTTCGCCCACGCTGCGCGCGCCGGCCGTGGGCCGGCGCTTACCGTTTCGGATTGAAGGTCTCGGTGCCGCCGCCGTAGACGTTGATCTTTTCGCCGGTCAGGTAGGTGTTCCGGTCGGAGACGATGAAGCGGACGACGTTGGCGACGTCCTCGGGCTGACACACCCGGCCGAAGGGACTCGTGCGGTCGAGCTTGCGGAGGTCGTCGATGCCGGCGACCCCCTTCATGAGCCGTCGTCCCATCTCGGTTTCGACGAGCCCCGGTGCCACGACGTTGACCCGGATGTTCTCGTGACGCACTTCCTTCGAGAGGGTGAACGCGAGGCCCTCCATCGCGGCCTTCCCCATGTTGTAGGGCGCGCCGCCGGCGCCGTACTGCTTGGTCGCCATGCTGGAGACCATCACGATGTCGCCGCGCTCCTGGTTGCGCAGGTGGGGGATCGCCCACTTCGACAGAACGTGGGGGCCAAAGGCGTGCACCCGCACCACGCGCTCGAGCTCGGCGGGGTCGGTGTTCTCGACGGTGAGCCCGCGGCTCGCGATGCCCGCGTTGTGCACCAGGATGTCGATGCGCCCGAAATCGGCGATCACGGCCTCGACCATCGCCGCCGTCGCGTCGTAGTCGTCGACGGCGGCGGCGTAGATCTCGGCGCGGCGCCCGTGCTTGCGGACCGCCTCGGCGGTCTCGGCGGCGTCGTCCTTCGCGCGCCGATAGTTGATGGCGATGTCGGCCCCATCCTCGGCGAGGGCCAGGGAGATCGCCTGGCCGATACCGCGGCCGCCGCCGGTGACGATCGCTACGCGTCCTGCGAGTGACATGGCCGGCACCATAGCAGCGCGTCGCGGCGGGGTTCTCGTGCGTTCCCCTATGGTTTCGGGATGGACGAGACCCCCCGGCTGTTTCGGGACGACGACGCGGACCTCGGCCACCTCGCCCACGAGCGGGTCGCGGTGCTCGGGTACGGCAACCAGGGACGCTCCCAGGCGCTGAACCTGCGCGACAGCGGGGTGGACCCGGTGGTGGGTGTCCCCGACGACGGGAGCCGGCGCCGGGCCATCGACGAAGGCTTCTCCGTGGCCGACCCCGCTGCGGCGGTGTCCGACGCCACCCTGTGTCTGGTGCTCGCACCCGACGAGGCGCTGCCCGCGCTCTTCGACACCCTCGCCGGGGACCTGCACACGGGGCAGCTGCTGATCTTCGCGTCCGGCTACGCGGTGGCCTTCGACCGCGTGCGGGTTCCAGAGGGTCTCGACCTCGGCCTCGTCGCGCCCCGCATGTTCGGACCCGGGGTGCGGGAGCACTACCTCTCGGGGGCGGGCTTCCCCGCCTTCGTCGCGGTGGAGCGCGACGCCACCGGCCGGGCGTGGCCCCGCACGCTCGCCGTGGCGAAGGCCGTCGGGGCCACCCGGGCCGGTTGTCTCGAGCTCTCGTTTGCCCAGGAGGCCGCGCTCGACCTCTTCAACGAGCAGGCCTTCGGTCCCGCCTTCGGAATGGTGCTCACCCACGCGTGTCAGACCCTGGTGGACGCGGGGTTCCCACCCGAGGCGGCGCTCCTCGAGATCCTGCACTCCGGGGAGTTCGCCTACGCGCTCGAGCGCATGCGCAACGAGGGGGTGATCGAGCAGATGGAGCACCACAGCCGCACCAGCCAGTACGGCGCGATGAGCCGGGCGATCCGCTTCCTCGACCTCGATCTCCGCCCGCGGATGGAGGGGGTCCTCGACGACATCCAGAGCGGTCGCTTCGCCCGGGAGTGGGCCGAAGAGGAGGGCGCCGGCGCGCCCAACCTCGAGAAGCTCCGGGCGGCGCGGGTCCACCATCCGCTCGCAGCCTGGGACCGCCGCACCCGGGAGCGCTTCGGGCGGTGAGCACCGCGCCGTCGGCGCTCGGGCCCGCGGGTGGAACACGGCGCGGGCGCACCGCGCGGTGAATACGCCCACCCATGCGCTCCT
>JANQRO010000086.1 GCA_028284525.1 Myxococcota bacterium
GTCGCAAGGTCGCCTCGAAGTCGTACATCACCTGCTCGGTGCGGGCGCGCTGTGCCGCCGCCTGGGCCTTCAACTGCCCGCTGTTGAAGATCGGCGCGAAGACCCCCGCGGCGATGTTCCACGCCTTCGCGTCGTTGCTGTTGAGATCCGTGAGTTCTTCGGCGACCGCGGCGATGCTCCCGCTCACCGTGAGCGAGGGCCAACGCAGCGCCTCGGCGACCCCGATCCGCGCGGTCTCCGCGCGCAGCGCCTGTTCCGCGGCGACCACGTCGGGGCGCCGCTTGAGCAGCTCGGCGCTCAGACCGGGAGGCACCTCGGGCGGGAAGACCCGGAGATGGAGCTCGGCGCCGCGCAGGACCTCGCCGGGGTAGCGCCCCAGCAGCACCCGCAGCGAGTTCTCGGTCTGCACCACCCCGCGCTCGAAGTTCGCCACCGCCGCTTCGGCGATCGCCAGCTGGATCTCGGCCTGGTTGACGTCGAGCTCGCCCACGGTGCCCTGGGCAAAGCGCGCGCTGATGATCGCCAGGCTTTCGCGCCGGCTCTCGACCGTGCGCCGCGAGATCGCGAGCCGCTCGTCGAGGTCGCGGAGCAGGAAGTAGGCGCTCGCCACCGATGCCACGAGGCTGAGCTTGACGTTGCGGTAGGACGCCTCCCCGGCGAGCAGGTCGGCGCGAGCGGCCTCGGTGGCACGGCTGAACTTCTTCCAGATGTCCACCTCGAAGGAGAGCTCGGCCCCGATCGAGAAGCGGTTGTCGGTGCTCGCCCCGGGTACGACGTCGCGGCTTTCGCGCCCGCGACCCGCACTCCCGAAGACGTCGAGGAAGGGAAACTGGTCCGCCCGCACGAAGATCAGCTGATCGGCGAGCTCGTGGACCCGGGAGAGCGCCAGCGCCAGGTCCTGGTTCTCGTCCAGCGCCGCCTCGATCAACCCGCCCAACGCCGGATCCTCGTAGAGCTCCCACCAGCCGAGGTTCGCGATCGACGCTCCGGCGTCCGCCGGCTCGACCCACGCGTCCGGGAGCTCGAGGTCCGGCCGCTCGTAGTCCGGCGTGAGGGCGCAGCCGAGGGCCACGGCGCACAGCCAGGGAACGCTCCACGCGAGCGCGCGGCGCGGACCCACCTACGCCGAGCTCCCGTCGCGGTGGGCGACCCGGTCGACGATCACGAAGAGCGCGGGCACCAGCAGCACCCCGACCACCGTCGCGACCAGCATCCCGCTGAACACGGTCATCCCCATCACCTTCCGCGCCTCGGCACCGGCGCCGGTCGCCACGAGGAGCGGAAGCACCCCGAGGATGAACGAGAAAGCGGTCATCAGGATCGGGCGGAAGCGCAACCGGGCCGCCTCGAGGGCGGCGTCGAGGGCGCTGCGCCCCTTCTCGCGCTCGATCTTCGCGAACTCCACGATCAGGATCGCGTTCTTGGCCGCGAGCCCGATCAGCATCACCAGCCCGATCTGGGCGAAGACGTTGTTCTCGTAGCTCTCGCTGAAGAGCCGGGCGACGAAGAGCCCTCCGATCGCGCCGAACACCGCGATCGGCGTCCCCAGGAGCACCGAAAAGGGGAGCGACCAGCTCTCGTACTGGGCCGCGAGGATCAGGAACACGAAGACCAGGGCCATCAGGAACACGACGCCACCGCTCCCGGCCGCCGCCTTCTCCTGGAACGACATCGCGTTCCAGGCGTAGGACATATCCGGCGGGAGGGTCTCTTCGGCGACGCGTTCGAGGGCGCCCAGGGCCTGGGCGGAGGTGTAGCCGGGCGCCGGCTGTCCCGTGACTTCCGCCGAGCGGAACAGGTTGAACCGGTTGGTGAACTCGGCGCCGGAGCTCCGGCTCACGCTCGAGATCGTCGAAAGCGGTACCATGTCGCCGTCGCGGTTGCGCACGTAGAAGAACCGGAGCGAATCGATGTCGGCCCGGTACTCCGGCTCGGCCTGGACGTAGACCTTGTAGAGACGCCCAAAGCGGTTGAAGTCGTTGACGTAGGCCCCGCCGAGAAAAGCGCCGATCGATGTGTTCACATCGTCGAGGGGCACCCCGAGCTTCAACGCCTTGGCGTCGTCGATCTCGAGAAAGATCTGGGGAACGGTCGCGCGGTACATCGTGTTCGCGTTGCCGACCTCGGGGCGCTGCGCCGCGGTCTGGACGAAACGCTGGACCTGCTCTGCGAGATAGATCGGGTCCGAGCCGCTCCGATCCTGGATCATCAGCGAGAAGCCCGAACCGGTCCCGAGACCCGGGATCGCCGGGGGCCCGAACGCGAAGGCGATCTCCCCGCGGAGCTCTCGAGCGAAGATCGCGTTCAGACGACGCACCACGTTCTTGGCGTGGTCGCCCGGGTCGGTGCGCTCGTCCCAGTCCTTCAGCTGGATGAAGACCATGCCCGCGTTGGGCTGGACCGTGCTCGTCACCAGGCTGTAGCCCGCGATCGCGGTGTAGCTCTGGATGGCCGTGATGTCTTCGAGGATCGTCTCCACACGCTGCATCGTCTCGTCGGTGCGCTGGAGCGACGCCGCGTCGGGCAACATGAAGGCCGCGATCACGTAGCCCTGGTCCTCCTCGGGGACGAAGCCACCCGGCACCACGCGGAACCCGACGACCAGCCCGACCACCAGCAGCACCAGGAGCACCACCGAGCGCGAGAGCCGGGTGGTGAAGTAACGGGTCAGCACCATGAAGCGCTCGGTCGCGACGTCGAAGCCCCGGTTGAAGACGTCGAAGCCACGCCGGAAGCGGCTCGACTCCTCGCCCGGGGGCTTGAGCAGGGTCGCCGCGAGCGCCGGGCTCAGGGTGAGCGCGTTGATCGACGAGATCGCCACCGAGATCGCGATGGTGATGGCGAACTGCTGGTAGAGCCGTCCGGTGATCCCGGCCATGGCCGCCACGGGCACGAACACGGCGATCAGGGTGAGCGAGGTCGCCACGATCGGACCCGAGACCTCGCGCATCGCGTCGACGGTCGCCTCCTTCGCCGACATGCCCTCCGCCATCTTGGTCGAGACCGCCTCGACGACCACGATCGCGTCGTCGACCACGATCCCGATCGCCAACACCAGCCCGAGCAGCGAGAGCGTGTTGATCGAAAAGCCGAGGAGCGGGAACACCGCGATGGCACCGACCAGTGACACGGGCACGGTCAGCGTGGGGATCAGGGTCGAGCGGAAGCTCTGGAGAAAGATGAACACGACCAGGATCACCAGACCCACCGCCTGGAAGAGCGTCACCACGATCTCGCGGATGCCGGCGGTGATCGGGAGCGTCGTGTCGAGGGACACCGAGTACTCGATGTCGTCCGGGAAGCGCGCGGCGAGCTCGTCCATCGCGGCGAAGATCTGCTCCGCCACCTCGAGACCGTTCGCGTCGGGGAGCTGGAACACCTGGAGCACGGCGGTCGGCTGGCCGTCGGTGCGGGTCTTCATCAGATAGTTCTGTGCCCCGAGCTCGATGTCCGCGAGATCGCGCAGCAACACCTGCGACCCGTCTTCGTTCGAGCGGATCACCACCGAGCCGAATTGCTCGGCCGTCTCGAAGCGCCCGGCGGTCTGGATGGTGTAGGTGAATTCGGTGCCCTGGGGTGCCGGAGGCCCCCCGATCTGGCCGGCCGGGACCAGGACGTTCTGCTCTTGGATCGCCCGTTTCAGATCCGCAATCGTGAGGTTGAGCTTCGCGAGCTGGTCGGGGCGAACCCAGACACGCATCGCGTACTCGGTGCCCCCGAAGACCTCGACCAAGCCCACCCCGCGGATCCGCGCGAGGGCGTCGATGATGTTGATCGTCGCGTAGTTGGTGAGGAACTGTTCGTCGTAGGTCCCGCCGGGAGAGGCCAACGAGAGCAACAGCAGCGGAAAGGCCAGCTTCTTCTTCACCGTCACGCCCTGACGTTTCACCTCTTCGGGGAGTAGCGCCTGGGCCTCGGACACCCGGTTCTGGGTGAGGACGTTGGCCATGTCGAGATCGGTGCCGACTTCGAAGGACACCTCGAGCGTCATCTTGCCGTCGCTCGAGTTGATCGACTTCATGTAGAGCATGTCCTCGACGCCGTTCACCTTCTGTTCGATCGGCGTGGTGACGGATTGCTCGACGTTGGTGGCGTTGGCGCCGGTGTAGGTCGTGGTGACGCTGACCATCGGCGGCGTGATCTCGGGGTACTGGGCCACCGGGAGACCCTGCAGCGCCACGAGACCCAGGATCACCGTGACGATCGCGATCACCATCGCGACGATCGGGCGTCTGACGAAGAACTCGGCCACTAGGTGTCCGTCCGATCCGCCTCGGACGCCGCGTCGGGCCGGGCCTCGGCGGCCTCCGGCTCCACGACGGCACCCCGCTCGTCGATCTCGACCGGGTGCGGGTCGACCACCATCCCGGGCCGCAAGCGGATGATGTCGAGGGCCACGCGCTCGCCGGGGTTCAGACCCTGGCGGACGACCTGGAGCTGGTCCACCCGGGGCCCGAGCTCGACCTGACGCATCGCGACGGTGCCGTCGTCCTTCACCAGGAAGACGCGGAAGATGCCCTGGAGCTCGCTGATCGCCCGCTGGGGCACCAGGAGCGCGTCGCGGATCGTCTCGACCGAGCCCCGCACCCGTGCGAACTGCCCGGCGAGCACGAGTTCGTCGGGATTGGGGAAGTCGGCCTCGACGGTGAAGGTGCCGGTCTTGGGGTCGACCGAGGCGTCGGTCCCGACGGTGGTGCCCTTGTAGGGATGGACCGTGCCGTCGGCGAGGATCAGCTCGAGGCTGGCCTCGCGCTCGTCGCGCACGACCTGTTCGTCGAGCTCGCGAATCCGCCGTGCGAGCCGGAGGTAGCGACGCTCGTCGATCGAGAAACGCACGCGGATCGGGTCGGTGCGGGAGATGTAGTTCAGCACGACCGGGTTGGGGTCCTTCCCGACGAACTCGCCCTCGCGAGCCTGCGAGATCCCGATCCGCCCCGAGATCGGTGCGTAGATCCGGGTGTATCCGAGCTCGATCTCCGCCTGCTCGAGCCGCGCCTCGGCGGCCTGCAGCGCGCCCAGCGCCGCGTCGCGGGCCGCCACCGCGGCGTCGAGCTCGACCTCGCTCACCGCGTTCATCTCGGCCAGGGGACGGATCCGCGCCAGGTCCGACTTGGCTTTGGAGAGCCTCGTGCTGGCCTCGGCGAGTCGCCCCTGCTCCTCGACCACCCGCGAGCGGAAGGGGCTCGGATCGATCATGTAGAGAAGCTCGCCCTTGGCGATGTTGATGCCCTCGAGGAAGCGCATCTCGAGGAGCACACCCTCGACCCGGGCGCGGATCGGGATGTCGGAGGAGCCCCGAGTCTCACCCACCATCTCGAGGAACACCGGCTGATCGCGCTGGACGACGTCGACCACCGCGACCTCGAGGGGGGGAGGCGGTGGGAGCTCCTCCTCGGCGCAGCCGAGGCCGAGGGACGCACCCGCCCACAGCCACCCCAGCGCCAGCGGCTTCGCCCAGCTCCTCATCGGCCCTCCTCCGTCGCGTCCCGCGCGCGCCCGGGCGGGAAGGTAGGGGGGGACGCCCGAGTCCGTCGAGTAGAATGGCCGCCGCGCAAGGGAGACCCGTCGTGGCGAATCTGTTGGACCGCTTCTTGGGGTCGCCGCTCTCCCCCGAAGAGCGGCGTCGTGTGATCGACGAGCTCTTCGTGTTCGGTCGCACCAACCGGCGTCAGCACCTCGACCGGATGGCGATGCTCCTCGTGCTGTCGACGATCATCGCTGCCTGTGGTCTGATGGCCGACTCGGCGGCGGTGGTGATCGGCGCCATGCTCGTCGCGCCGCTGATGCGCCCCGTCATGGCCGCGGCGGCGGCGATCGCCCTCGCGTGGTCCACCCACCTCTACCAGTCGCTGCTGCTGGTCTTGGCGCTCGCCCTCGGCGGTGTGACGATCTCGCTGGCGATCGCCTTCGTCTCCCCCGACTTCGTGTCGATCCCCCAGCAGGTGCTCGCCCGCACCGAGCCCACCTTCTACGACCTGGTGATCGCCCTCGCCGCCGGGTCGACCGGTGCCTACACCCTCACCCGCAGCGAGTCGAGCGCGGTGCCGGGGGTGGCGATCGCCGTCGCGCTGCTCCCGCCGCTGGCTGCGACGGGGGTGTTGGTCGACTTCGGCCGGCCCGAGCTCGCGCTGCGCGCCTTCGTGCTCTTCGTGATCAACTTCCTCGCGATGATCCTCGCGGGCTCGCTCACCTTCCTCGCCACCGGCGTGACCCCGCCCCACGTCGCCAGTCGCTTCCGCGGCTTCATCCAGTACAACCTCTTCGCGGTCGTCGTCCTGACGCTCGGGATCTCGGTGCCGCTCTCCTACTACACGCGAGACGTGTGGTTCGACGCCCAGTACCAGGCCGCCAACACCACCGAGCTCCAGGCCTGGCTCACCGCGAACCAACTCGAGCTCGACGGGGTCGCCCTCGACGAGCCCAACCAGGTGCTCTCCCTCGAGCTGGTGGGTCCGGACCCCCCGATGACGATCGAGGGGCTCTACGCGCTGCTCGACCCCGTCGCGAAGGAGCGCGGGGCCACCGACTGGCGGCTCGACGTCACCTGGACCCAACGTGTTCGCAGCAGCTGGCCGCCCCCCGAGGCCCACGAGGTGGCGGCGCCCTCGCCCGGCGACACGCCGCCCGACCCGTCGGTGCTGCGCGAGCGGCGCTGGGCCTGGCGCGCGACCCAATACAACGACGAGGAGTGGATCGGCCTCGACAAGGCCGGGGTCTACGAGTTCGAGTTCGTGAACGACCTCGAGGCCGCGATCCGCGTCGATTGCAACCGCGCCCTCGGCACCTATCACCTGAGCGGCTTCGGCCTGCGCTTCGACGTCGCGGCCACCACCCGCGCAGCGTGCCCGGAGCCCGATGTCGATGCCGCCTTCCTGAAGGACCTGAACCGGGTGGTCAACTACCGCATCGTCGACGAGACCCTCGTCCTGCGTCTCGACAACAACGCGGGGATCATGCACTTCGATCGGACCGACCCCGTCCCCGAATCGTGAGCGACGCCTGGGCTCGGGAACGATCTCCTCGAGGGCGGGGCACGGAGCGCTCGGGGGGGCGCGCGCCCTGTACCCGCGGCGCTGGTGGGTCGTGCACGGCCGATGCGAGCCCGAGTTCCGGGAGCACGTCGAAGCGGAGGTCGCGGCGTGGAGAAGCCCACTCGCGAGCCGCCGTGATCGTGGGGAGCGGTCTTCGGCGTGAGCACTCGATTCGACGCGCGCGTGTCGAGCCCCGATACTCGCTCCGCTATGTCGCCCCGCACCGCAGGTCTCCCCGCGCTCGTCGTCGCGCTGCTGCTCACGCTCGGCGCGGTGCCCTCCGCCGTCGCCCAGGAGGACGGCACCTCCGGGCCGACCGCGGGTGAATCCGACCCGGAGACCGCGGAGGACGAGGCCCCCGCGGACGACCCGCTGGTGACGGAAGCCGAGTCGCTTCTCACCGAGCTCGAGGGGCACTCGGACCGGTACCAGGAGCTCCAGCGCGAGATCCGCAGCGCCCAGGGCGACGCGTTGGCCGTCGCGAAGATCCAGGCGCGGGATCAGCTTCTGACCTTTATGCAGAAGAAGGAAAAGCTCGTCGCCAACGTCGTGCAGCAGCAGGAAGCGGGGAGCGACACCCCCCGCGGCCGCCGCCGCACCCTGGCGCTCCTACGCGAGCTCGACCGCGCCATTCCCGAGTTTCTCGAACGACAACGGGACACGATCGCGGCGCTGCGCGTCGGTCTGGACGAGGCCCCGCCCGAAGAGGCCCGACAGCTGCGCGACGAGCTCCAGGAGGCCGAGCTCCTGGCGGACGAGGCCCTGCGCTTCTACGTCGCCCATCTGGGACACCTCGAGGCCTTGGGGCTCCCGTCGGCTTCGGCGCGAGAGCGGCTGGTCGAGATCCTGCCCTCGCGTGCCGAGATGCTCGCCGGGCGTCTCGAGCTCACCCGCAACCGGCTCAACGCGACCCGCGCCGATCTGAAGAACGCCATCGACGACCCGAGCCTCGAGGCCGCGGTGCGCGCCGGCGAGGATCAGCTCGACGCCATCGCGTCGAGTCTCTGGGTGACCTGCGACCTGATGAAGCAGGTCGATCTCCCGACGGCCAAGTACCGTCAGATGTTGATCCGCTCGACCGGCGAGATCACCGGGGATCTCCTCGACCTCGAGGTGCTCTCGGGTCTCGTCGAAGAGGCCAGCCTCGAGGTCACCCGCTGGCTCGAACGCCGGGGACCCGGGATCGTCGGGCGCACCGCGATCTTCACGGCGACCCTGGTCTTCTTCTGGGTGCTCGGGCTCGTGACGCGACGCGTGCTGCGCCGCTTCCTGGTGCGCTCCGAGCGCGTCACCGAGCTCGCCCGACGCATCCTGTTGAAGACGGTGGCGCGGGTCGTGTTCCTGATCGGTATCGTCGTGGCCCTCGCGCAGATCGGCGTGAACGTCACGGCGCTGCTCACGGGTGTCGGCATCGTCGGCTTCATCGTGGGCTTCGCCCTCCAGGACACCCTCGGGAACTTCGCCTCGGGCGCCATGATCCTGATCTACCGGCCCTTCGACGTCGGCGACGTCGTCGAGGCCGCCGGCGTCTTTGGCACGGTGAACAACACCACCCTCGTCTCCACCGAGATCCTCACCTTCGACAACCAGACCCTGGTGGTCCCCAACAGCAAGATCTGGGGCGACGTGATCCGCAACGTCACCGCGCAGACGATCCGCCGGGTCGACCTCACGTTCCATCTCGCGCACTCGACCGACGTGGCCCGGGCCGAGGAGATCCTCTACGCGGTGATCAACGCCCACGACAACGTGCTCGAGGACCCCGCACCGGCGGTACACGTCCACAATCTCACCGAGAGCTCGGTGGAGGTCGTGGTACGCCCCTGGGCCCGTCGCGAGGACTACTGGACGGTCTACTGGGACCTCACCCGCGAGGTGAAGCTCCGCTTCGAGGCCGAGGGGCTGGCCCTCGCCGTCCCGCACCGCCAGGCGCGCGTCGGCTCGACCGAGCCGGCCTGATCGTCGGCCCCCCCCGAGCCGGCCTGACCGTCGGCCCCACCGCCCCGAGACGCGTAGCGGTCTCGTGGCGGCGGGCCGAGCGTGGGGATTCAGCGCAGTCCGCCGCGGATCTCTCCGGGGGGGTAGGCGGTAGTGTGGAGGTTCACGTAGGCCGCCCGGGCTTTGATCACCTCCCACAGCTCATCGATGCTCCCGCCTGGGAAGTTCTGGTCCGGAACGGGCAACACGTCGGCGTCGAGAATGTTGCCGGCGACCACCCCGCTCCCCGTCCCGTCGTCGGGGCAGCTCGGTGTCCCGGCCGGAGCCCCTCCTCCTCCTTCGCACAGGAACGCGAGGACGCCCCCGTTCTGCCCGGGTCGCCCGAAATGGATGTGGACCCCGGCGGAGGCGGTGACGTCCCCCTCGAGGTTCGCGTAGCGCAACACGTAGAAGATCCGGTCGTCCCGCTTGCGGAGCGAGACCCGGCCCGCGCCCGTGGTGAAGATCGCGGCGGGAACGTTCTGCCACCCGTCCAGGACCGCCGTCGCGACCTTGCGCGCGCCCCCGGCTCCCGCCGGGCTCGCCAACGCGATCCCCACCGCCCCGACCAGCGCGTTTCGAATCCAGCTCCCTCGATTGCTCATCCCTGCTCCTCGCTGTCCAACCTCTCCCCCCGGCTGCGAATACGCCGCTCCACCCGCCGGCAGTTGAGAGGGCAACACGGTGTTCCCACGTGGACATGCGATGGGCGCGGGTGCCGTCGTCGCGGCTCCGGCGACGGGGGGCGTCGCTAGGGAAGCGGGAGACGCTCCGCGAAACGGACGGTGAAGCCCGCCGGCGAGGTCTGTACGACCTCGCCGCGCAGGTTCCGATCGATCGCGGAACTCAGCTGGGGAAGCACGAGTCGGACCGTGGCGCGAGCTTCGAGGGAGCCTTCGACACTGAGGATGCGCGCGTCGCCGGGCGAGCAATCGAAGAGCAGGCCCCTCCCGTCGACGCGACCGGCCGAGAAGATCACCTCGCTCGCCAGCGCGGGCGCGCGACGCGCTTCGGTGCCGCTCCCGAGATCGGGGGGCAGAGCGCCCGGGTCGAAGAAGAGGAGCTCGGTGTTTCCCACCCGGAAGAGGTCGCCGTCTTCCAGGCGCTTGCTGGCGTTCTGGAGCCGGCCGCCCAGGTAGGAGCCGTTCTTGCTGCCGAGGTCGGTCAGCTCGAAGTGATCGCCGTGGAGGTCGATGCGGGCGTGGCGGCGGCTCACCGGCGCTTCTTCGAGGGCGAGGTCGACGTCGCCGCTGCGCCCGATCAGCAGCCCGCGGCTCGCGATCGCGCGACACTCCCCGCGCAGACGACCGCTCCACACCACCAGGTGCGGCACGTCCGGACGCGTCGCCCAGTCGCCGCCGGGCTCTCGGGCGGACGAGATGGCAGCTCCTCCCGCCGGTTCACGTTCGCGTCCCGCGAGACGCAGAGGTCGTGGGCACCGCGGCGCTCGCGGTCGACCCCGGGAGGGGGCCCTCGACCGGACGCATCGGGCAGCGCGGGCTGACGGAGGCGGTCACGGATCGGACCTCCCGGGAACACCCTAGCCCAGTCGCGCGGCCTCGATCACTCGGGGAAGGGTGCCGCCGCGACCTTCCTTGCGAAGCCCAGCCCCATGTGGCCGGCGATGTGACAGCGAGGCTTGCGCGTTACCTGGTCCTCCAGCACGCGGGTGAACGCGTGTTTGAAGCCGAGACGGGGCCAGGCCGTGGTGATGGCGGCTCGCGTCGCGGGCGCCACGTCCTCGACGCGGTAGCCGATCACATCCACCCCGGCGCCGAAGTGGAGGAGCGCCAGCTCGTCGCTGTTCCGTCCGGCGACCCCCACCGCGGAGTGAAGCGCGATCGCCTCGTGAACCCGGTCGGCGCGCTCGGTCTCGGCGCCCTGGGTCGCCAAGAAGTCCCGGGCCACCCGGGCGCCATTCAGCTCGAAGCTGCCCTCGTCGTCGTAGGGCTCGACCAGGCCGATGTCGTGCATCACCGCGGCGAGGTAGAGCACCTCGCGGTCGAAGCGCCAAGCGAGATGGGTGCCGACCGCAGCGCCAAATAGATAGCTGCGCACCGAGTGGTGGAGCAGGTAGGGCGGCTCGCAGGATTCGACGAGCTCCGTGGCCGCCTGGGCGAGCTTGGAGTCGGGGATCGCCAGTTCGTCGAGGGTGAGGGGCGCGGGCCGGCCGATGCCCAGGCCGCGGGCGAGTTTGCGCAGGAGCCCCTCGACCTCGAGCCGGGCAAGGCGGAGGGCGAGGGTCGGGGTGGGCGTGCGGTCGAGGACGGTGGTGAGGGCCACGACGGAGCTCACGCCGCGCGCATGGCGCGCCGGATGCCGCCGCCGAACCAGTGCTCGACCGCCGCCTTGGCGCGGAAGGCGTGGTGCAGCAGGCGGTGGTTTCGCAGCACGCCCTCCCGGAAGCCCCGGCGCCGGGACACCCGCTGGTACCACGCTTCGAGGTGGGGGAAGCGCCGGGCGAAGGGGTAGCCGCACTCCCGCAGACGCAGCACCTTGATCGCCCAGATGATGTCTGCGCTCGCAAAGCTCGAGCCCGTGAGGAAGGGAGCGCCGCTCTCCGCCAGCCGGCCGTCCTGCTCCCGATAGCCCTCCTCGAGGGCGTGGAGGTGGTGGACGAAGGTCTCCGGGTCGATGGCGTCGCCGTTGAAGCGACCGTAGAACGCGGCGACCTCCTCGGGTGAGCCCGCCGCCTCGATCGCGCGGGCGCGCTCCGCCGTCACGCGGTCGGTCTTGCCGAGCCGGCCCAGACTCCAGCGAAAGGTCACGTGACGCACCGAGCGGTGGAGGGCCTTGCCGCGTTCGACGAGCTCGGCACAGAGCGCCGCCGCGACGGGAGCGGTGGGGGTGAGGGGCCGCTCGGGCCACATCTCGTCGAGGGTGTCGATGATCTCCATCGATTCGACGAAGAGCGTGCCGTCGCGCACCAGCGCGGGGACGACGAGGTGCGGCTGGATCGCCGCGTACGCCTCGCTCAGGTTGTCGTGTTTGATCAGCGAGACGTTGCGGAAGACGTAGCTCCCCTCCGGCGCCTCGAGACTCCGCGGGGTGTCCGTGCGCCACGGGACGCTGCGCGCTCGTCGCAGCCCCTTCTCGGCGAGGGCAAAGCTCACGCGTTGGGAGCACGGGGCGCCGTCGAAGCCAAAGAGGTGGACGCCGCGCAGTTTCGCGACGAGGGGGCTCTGGGGGTGGTCGACACGTGCCATGGAGACGGTCCTCGCGCGCCCCACTCCGGGGCGCTATATTTTGTACTAATTCGTACACTATTACTCGGTGATTCTATGCGGTCAAGTACAAAATTGGAGGACCCTCCGCGCCGGGGCCGCCCGCGGGAGTTCGACCCGGAGCGCGTCCTGGACCGGGCGATGCGCGTCTTCCACCGTCGCGGCTACAGCGCCGCCTCCCTCGACGAGCTGGCGACGGCGATGGGGATGAACCGCCCGAGCATCTACAACGCCTTCGGCGACAAGGAGACGCTCTACCGCCGCAGCATGGAGCGCTTCCTCGACGGCATGCGGGCGGCGGCGGGGGTGGCCCTCGACGCGCCGCGTCTCGGCGAGGGGCTGGAGCGCTTCTACACCGAAGCGCTGGGGGTCTACTTCGACGGGGAGTCGCCCCTCGGCTGTTTCGTCTTCTGCACCGCCCCGGCCGAGTCGGTGAGCCACCCGGAGATCGCGGGCGACATGGAGCGCGCGATCGGCGAGCTCGACTCGGTGCTCGAGCGCCGCTTTCGGCGGGCCCAGGCCGAGGGAGAGTTTCCGGCGCACGCGAGCTGTCGCGACGCGGCGCGGCTCGCCCAGGCGCTGCTCCACAGCCTGGCGCTACGCGCCCGCGCCGGCGAGTCGCGGCGCTCCCTCGGGCGGCTGGTGCGGAGCGCGCTCCCCTCGCTCTGCGGCGCGGCACCTTGATTCGCCGTGCCCCCGCTGCGATACGCTCGGCCCGATGCAACACCGACTCGTCACGCTTCTGGGTCTCGCCCTCCTCGCCGCGC
>JANQRO010000099.1 GCA_028284525.1 Myxococcota bacterium
AGAAGGGCGTGTCCCAGGGGGTGCGTCGGGGGCGGGGCGGGTCGGCGGCCATCAGCGGTCGCTCCGGAAGATCACCGAGGAGGCGATGTTGGCGGCGCAGGCGTACTGGATGCTCTGGCAGCCGGGGATCTGGCGGGCGCCCGCCTCGCCGCGGCACTGGAGGACCGCCTCGACGATCAGCGCCCAGCCCTGCATGTAGCTCTCGGAGAGGTGGCCGCCGCTGGTGTTGGTGGGCCAGCGGCCGCGGCCCAGCTCCAGCGTGCCGTCGCGGACGAAGGCGCCGCCCTCGCCGGGGGCGCAAAAGCCCAGACCCTCCAGCATGAAGAGCACCGAGGGGGTGAAGTTGTCGTAGAGCATCAGGCCGTCCAGCTCGTCGCGGGCAATGCCGGCGCGCTCGTAGACCACCGAGGCGATGTCGCCGAGGGCCGTGTGCCAGTAGTCGCTGCGCGGAAACGATGCGTTGTCAAAGCTGTCGCGCCGGGCGAAGCCGCTCACCAGCACCGGCGGCTTCGCCAGGTCGCGGGCGCGCTCGGGGGTGGTCATGATCCACGCCACCCCGCCGTCGTTGATCAGACAGTAGTCGAAGAGGTGGAGCGGCTCGCAGATGAAGCGCGAGCGCTGGTGATCGTCGACGGTGATCGGCTGCTTCATCACGGCGGCCGGATTCAACCCGGCGTGTTTGCGAAAGGCCACCGCGATGTGGGCGAGGTCTTCGGCGCGGGTGCCGAACTCGTCGATGTGACGCTGCATCATCATCGCGTGGATCGCGCCGGGGGAGGTGAAGCCCGCGGGCGTCCAGGGCCCCGCCTCGCCGCCGTAGCGCATCCCCCGCGACTTCCCGTCGTTGCCGTAGACCAGGGCCACGACGTCGGCGTCGCCCGTCGCGATGGCCTGGGCCGCGATCATCAGCGACCCGCCGGAGAAGCGGCCCTCGCCGACGGTGCCCAGACAGAAGCGCGGGTTGAGCCCGGCCATCTCGGCAAAGCGTTCATAGGACGGGATGCGGTTCACGATCAGCCCGTCGATGGCGTCGTAGTCGATCCCGCAATCGGCCACCGCCTTCTGCAAGGCCTCGAAGCCCAGCCCGTAGGCGTCGGTCTCGGGGAACACGCCATACGCGGTGGTGCCGACGCCGGCGATACAGGTCTGGTCGCGCAGGGTCCAGCGGGGCACGGGTTCTCCTCGGTTCAGCTCGTCGGGAGCCGGTGCTTCTGCACCTTGCCTGTCACGGTCTTGGGCAGCTCGTCGAGCACGGAGAACTCGGTGGGTACCTTGAAGGTGGCGAGACGCTCGCGGCCCCAGCCGCGCAGGGCGTCGCCGTCGAGCTCCCGCGGATCACAGCCCGCCTCCGCCACGACGTAGGCACGGCCGGTCTCGCCCCAGCGCGGGTGGGCCACCCCCACCACGGCGACCTCGCGGATCGCCGGGTGCTCGTGGTAGGTGGCCTCCACCTGGGCCGGGTACACATTCTCGCCCCCCGAGATGTACATGTCGCGGGCGCGGCCCACGAGGGTGACGGAGCCTTCCTCGTCCACCGTGGCCAGGTCACCCGTGCGCAGCCACTCGCCCCGCAACGTCTCGGCGCTGGCCTCGGGACGGCGCCAGTACCCGATCATCGTGATCGGCCCACGCACCACGATTTCGCCCGTGACACCGGGGGCCACGTCGCGCCAGGTGTCCGGGGCCGCGTCGAGGTCCGCGCGGTCGACGACGCGTACCTCGGCGTGGAACACCGGGCGACCCACGCTGCCGGCCTTGCGGATCGCATCGCGCTCGTCGAGACAGCACAGGATCGACGTCTCGGTCTGGCCGAAGCCCTGCTTCAGGAGGAGACCGCGGCGCTCGAAATCGTGGATCAGCTCGACGGGGATCGCCGAGCCGGCGGTGAAGGCGAAGCGCAGCGAGCTGCGCGACCAGCGCTCGGGGGCGCTCTCGAGGACGTCGTAGAGGGCGCGGAACATCGTCGGTACCGCGCCGAAGAAGCTGATCGACTCGCGGTCGACGGCGTCCCACACCGCTTCGGGATCGAAGCTCGCTTGGAGCAGGACGGTGGCGCCGCAGTAGAGCGCCGGCATCGAGAGGATCTGCAGGCCGAAGGAGTGGAAGAGCGGCACCACGACGAGGACCCGGTCGTCGGCGCGCAGGTCGAAGTAGAGCTGGGCGTTGAGCGAGTTGTAGAGCGACTTGCGATGGGGGAGGAGGGCGCCCTTGGGAATGCCCGTCGTGCCCGAGGTGTACATCAGGATCATCGGGTCTTCGGGGGAGAGGGGCTCGATCTCCCAGCGGGGCGCGGTCGCGGCGAGGCCGGGCTCGTACTGGTCGTTCGGGTCCTCCGGCCCGCCGACCGTCAGACAACGCGGAGGCTTGGCGAGCCCCGCACAGGCGCGGGTTGCGAGCTCCGTCAACGCGCTTTCGTGGAGGAGCAGCGAGGCCTCGGCGTCGGCCAGGAGCTCGGCGATCTCCGGCGCCGCGAGCCGTGTGTTCATCGGGAGCACCACGGCTCCGAGACGGGCCGCGGCGAAGACCGTCTCGAGGAAGGCGCTGCGGTTGCCGAGCAGGAGTGCCACCCGGTCGCCGCGTCGCAGGCCGAGGGCGTGGAGCCAGCCCGCGCAGCGAGCACAGCGCTCCTCGAGGTCGGTGTAGGAGAGTCGGCGTCGGCCCTCGATGACCGCGAGGCGCTCACCCGTGGTGGCGGCGCGCCGCTGGAGCCAGGCCGCGGTGTTGTGGAGCGGGCTCGGCGCGGGGGCGGCGGGCGTCGTCATCGCCGTGGCTTACCGTAGGGGCCGGGGGCATCGCAATGGCCGTCGCGAAGCGCGAATCGAAGACCGCCCAAGCACTTGCCCGCCGGGTCCGCGAGGCGCTGGGGCGGGTCGGCGCGGGGGGCGAGCCGCTGCTCGTGGCGGTCTCGGGGGGTCTCGATTCGATGGTGCTCCTCGCGGTGCTGGCCGAGCTGGCGCCCTCCCGAGGCATCGCCCTCGCGGCGGGCCACGTCCACCACGGGCTGCGGGACGATGATGCCGACGCCGATGCGGCGTCGGTCCGCGCGGCGGCTGGCCAGCTCGGCGTTCCCTACCTGGAGAGGCGTGTCGACCCGCGGGCCGAGCGCGCGACCGCCGGGTCGAGTCGGCGACGCGCCACGCTCCAGGAGGCGGCGCGGTGGCTGCGCTACCGCGCCCTGGCCGCGATGGCGGCGGAGGTGGGTGCGCGCCGGGTGGCGACGGCCCATCATCGCGACGACCAGGTCGAGACCCTGCTGCTACGGCTCCTCCGGGGAACGAGCCCCCAGGGCCTCGCGGGGATGCGCGAGCGTTCGGCCTGGCCCGCTCGCGGCGCACGGGCGGAGCGCCCCGCGCTCGAGACCCTGCGGCCCCTCCTCGCCGTCTCGCGCGCCGAGATCCGCGAATTCGCCCGCGCACGCGGCGTCTCATGGCGGGAGGATCCCTCGAATCGAGATCCGCACTACACCCGGAACAGGCTGCGCCACGAGTGGCTTCCCGCGCTGCGCGAGGCGTTCAATCCGCAGCTCGACCGCGCCCTGGCAGACCTCGCCCACGCTGCGGCCGAGGAGCAGGCGTGGCTGGCGGAGCTCGAGAGCGTCGAGGTCGCCGCGCGTTTCGAACGTCTGGGCGACCACGCGCTACGCCTCGGCATCCAAGTCGGTGAGGTGGGAAAGACGCTTCCGGTTGCGCTGGCCCGGCGACTCGCGCGCCGGGCCCTCGAGGAGATGGGCGCGGGCCGGGAGGTCACGGCCCGGCATCTCGAGCGCATGCTGGCCTTCTTCGACCACGCGCGGCCGGGCGCGCGTCTCGAGCTGCCCGGTGCACTACAGCTGCGACTCGATTCGCCCGATTTTCGCTTGGAGCGTGTGCCTGTTCCCCCGGTGGCGGAATGCTAGGCTCGACGAAACCCCCCGTTTCCCCCCGGCATTTGGGCACGATCGATCACGACGGCCCGCGCCGCGGGTCCCGACGCGGGGCCTGGGGCGGAGGCTCGGCGGGCCTTTAAGCGACTCGCGGAGGGGGGCCCTGGGCACCTATCCCAGGGGACGGGCGAGGAGGAGAGTGTGACGCAGCAGTTCTACAAGAACATGGCTCTGTGGCTGGTGATCTTGCTTCTGATCGTGCTGCTGGTCTCGATGCTGCGGCAGAAGGAGCAGGCACCGGCCGAGATGCCCTTCACCACCTTCCTCGAGCGGGTGGAGTCCGGCGAGGTCACCACCGTGACCATCGATGAGGGCCGGATCGAGGGCAAGCTCGCCGCCGAGCCCGACGGCCGCTTCGTCACCAACGCCCCGCCCAACGCCGTCACCTACGAATTCGTCCAGAACCTCGACGCCCAGGGCGTCGAGGTGGTGGCCGAGCCTCAACGGGAATCGCCGGTCTGGCAGCAGATGCTGATCATGTGGTTCCCCTTCCTGCTGCTGATCGGGCTCTGGATCTTCTTCGTGCGCCAGATGCAATCGGGCGGGGGCAAGGCGATGAGCTTTGGCAAGTCGCGGGCGCGGCTGCTGAACGAGAGCCACAACCGCGTGACCTTCGCCGACGTGGCGGGCGTCGAGGAATCGAAGGCGGAGCTCGAAGAGATCATCGCCTTCCTGCGCGATCCCAAGAAGTTCACCCGGCTGGGCGGCCGGATCCCGAAGGGGGTGCTGCTCGTGGGCCCGCCGGGCACGGGAAAGACCCTGCTGGCCCGCGCCGTGGCCGGTGAGGCCGGGGTCCCCTTCTTCTCGATCTCGGGCTCGGACTTCGTCGAGATGTTCGTCGGCGTGGGCGCCTCCCGGGTGCGCGACCTCTTCCTCCAGGGCAAGAAGAACGCGCCCTGCATCATCTTCATCGACGAGATCGACGCCGTCGGGCGCCACCGCGGTGCCGGGCTGGGCGGCGGTCACGACGAACGCGAGCAGACGCTGAACCAGCTCCTGGTCGAGATGGACGGCTTCGAGAGCAACGAGGGCGTGATCCTGGTCGCCGCGACCAACCGCCCCGACGTGCTCGACCCGGCGCTGTTGCGCCCGGGCCGCTTCGACCGGCGGGTGGTGGTGCCGCGTCCCGACTATCGCGGGCGCTACGAGATCCTCAAGGTGCACACCCGTCGCAGCCCGCTCAGCGACGACGTGAACCTCGAGATCGTCGCCAAGGGCACCCCGGGCTTTGTCGGCGCCGACCTGCAGAACCTCGTAAACGAGGCCGCGCTGCTCGCGGCGCGTCGCGACGCGCTGCGGGTGGGCATGGCCGACTTCGAGCGCGCCAAGGACAAGGTGCTGCTCGGCGCCGAGCGCCGCAGCATGGTGATGACCGACGAGGACAAGCGGATCACCGCCTACCACGAGGCAGGTCACGCCCTGGTCGCGATGCTCACCGAGCACTCCGACCCCGTGCACAAGGTGACGATCATCCCGCGCGGCATGGCGCTTGGGGTGACCCAGACGCTCCCGCCCGAAGACCGTTACAACCTGACACGCAAGCAGATCCTGGCGATGATCAAGCACGCGATGGGTGGGCGCGCCGCCGAGGAGCTGGTCTTCGACCATCTCTCGACCGGGGCCTCGAACGACCTCCAGCAAGCCACCCGGCTCGCGCGTCAGATGGTGTGTCGCTACGGAATGAGCGACAAGCTCGGCCCCGTCTCCTACGAGGACGACGACCACGACGTGTTCCTCGGCCGCGACTTCGTCCAGTCGAAGAGCTACAGCGACAAGAAGGCCGAGGAGATCGACGAAGAGGTGAGCCAGGCGCTCCACGATCTCTACAACGAATCGAAGTCGCTGCTCGAAGAGCATCGAGACCTGCTCGACCGGGTCGCCGAGGCGCTCCTCGAGCGCGAGACCCTCGACACCGCCGACCTCCAGGCCCTGATGGACGGCGAGCCGCTCCCGCCGCTGCCGAGCCCCGACACCGACGAGCCTGAGGTCACCGACTCCGAGTCCCCCTCCGACCCGAAACCGATCGACTTCGGCGGCAAGAAGCTCCCGGACCCGGAGCCGATGCCGAGCTAGAGGGGGGCCTCCGGTGGTGGAGCGCCGCGACGCCGAGATCTTTTCCCCCGAGCGGGTGACGATCGTCGGCGTGCTCAACACCACTCCCGACTCGTTCTCCGACGGCGGTCGCTTCGTGACGGCCGCCGGCGGGCCCCTCGATGTCGCCGCGGCCGTAGAGGCGGGGCTGGCCCTGGCCTCGGCCGGCGCCGACCTGATCGACATCGGGGGTGAATCCACCCGTCCGGGCTCGCGCCCGGTCTCCGAGTCGGAGGAGCGGGCGCGAACGATCCCCGTGATCGAGGCGCTCACCAAGCGCTGCTCGACGCCGCTCTCGATCGACACGCGCAAGGGCGCCGTGGCCGAAGCGGCGCTGGCGGCCGGTGCCCGGGTCGTGAACGACGTCTCCGGCGGGGTCGACCCCGCACTCCTCGCTGCTGCGGCGCAGGCGCAGGCCACGCTCATCCTGGGGCACCTCCGCGGGGAGCCGGCGACCATGCAGGACGCACCGCACTTCGACGATGCGCTCGAAGAAATCGCTGCAGAACTCGAGCTAAGTGCCCTTCGCGCCGAAGAGAACGGTGTGGAGCGCTCGCGCATCGTCATCGATCCCGGAATCGGCTTCGGAAAGCGCCTCGAAGACAACCTGGAGCTGCTCGCCCACCCCGGCTGGCTGCGTCGTCGTCTCGGGCGCCCGGTGCTCCTCGGTCCCTCTCGCAAGCCCTTTCTCGGTACCCTCACCGGCGATCCCGCCCCGGCC
>JANQRO010000109.1 GCA_028284525.1 Myxococcota bacterium
GGCCGGGCGTCGGGCGAGGGCCGCGGTGCCGCCGTCGAGGCTCGGCGCCAGCACCGCGCCGCGGGGCCCGAGACGGTCGAGGGCCTCGATCAGCGCGTCGACCTCGGCGGCGCGGATGCCCGCCACGTCGCCGAGCACGATCAGCAGCCCCTCCTCGGGTCGGGTGCAGAGCTCCTGGGAGCCGCGCAGGAGCGACGGGTTGAGCCCCGGGTCGTCTCCGAGCAAGGCGAGGGCGCCGAGGCCTTTGGCGACCTCGGCGAGTCCGGGGTCGGGGGTCACCACGCCCACCGGTCCGACGCGCTCCGCCGCCAGGAGTGCCGAGAGCACGTCGCGCAACATCGCCACGGCCAGCGCCTCGGCCGCCTCCGCACCGAGGCTCGCGCGCAGGCGGGACTTCCCCACCTGCAAGGCCTTGGCGGGCACCAGCGCCGGGATCACGACGCGTCGGCAGCGCAGCGCGCGGCGAGATCGAGCGCACATCGCGCCAGCGCGGCCGAGACCTCGGGCGTGCGCATGATCGTGTCGATCGTCGCGACCCGCATCCCGAGTGCTTCGATCTCCGGAGCGAGGGCCGCATCGCGCTCGTCGATCACGAAGCCGTGCACCCAGTCGCGGTAGAGCCGGGCGACGCCGAGGGCCGAGACCTCTGCGCCGATTCCGCGGAGCAGACGGTCGGCGGGCCCCTTGATCGGCGCGCCGCCGACGATCGGCGAGACCCCCACGACCCGGGCGCGCGAGTCGGCGACCGCGCCCCGGACGCCGGGGAGCGCGAGGATCGGCCCGATCGACACGACGGGGTTGCTCGGACAGACGAGGACGCAGTCGGCGCCGCGCAACGCCTCACAGACTCCCGGTGCCGGCGCGGCGGCCTCGGCGGCGCCGAGATCGACCCGCACCACGTCGTCGGGGGCGCCGTCGCGCGCCAGGTAGTCCTCGAAGTGGACGCGGCGGCCACCGCGCAGCTCGACGTAGGTCGGGCAGGGCGTCTCGGACATCGGCAACAGCTCCGCTTCCACCCCGAGGTGGCGGCGCACCCGATCGGTGATGGCGGTCAGCCCCTCGCCCTCGGCGAGACGCTGTGTGCGATAGAGACAGTGGGCGTAGTCACGGTCGCCGAGCCGGAACCACGCCTCGCGCCCCAGAGCACCGAGGGTGTCGACGATGTGGTGGGTGTCGCCGGCCAGGCCATAGCCCTTTTCGTCGTCGATCATCCCGGCGAGGGTGTAGGTGACGATGTCGACGTCCGGCGACACGTGGACGCCGTAGAACTCGCGGTCGTCGCCGGTGTTGATCACGATGCGGAGACGGGTCGGGTCGACGACCCGCACCAGCCCGCGCAGGAAGCGCGAAGCGCCGACCCCGCCCGCCAGCGCCACGAGGGAGTGCGGGTTCAAGGGTTGGTCGCGATCGCGACGCGGCGTTCGCGCAGCGCCTCGAGGTCCGCTTGCAGCGCGGGAAGCTCCTCGGCGAGGGCGCGGAACGCGGGATCCTCGCGCAGGGTGTCTCCCTGGGCCGCCGCCAACAACGCGAGGATCTGCTCCTCGCGGTCGGCGATCTCGCCCTCGAGCCCGGCGATCTGCGCGTCGACCTCGGAGAGTCGCGCGGCGAGCTCCGCGTCCGCGGCCGCCTCCTGCTCTTCCTCGGTGGGCCGTGGCGGTGCGTTGCGGGTCACCCAGGCCTCGGGGTGCTCCGGGGTCTCCGGGCGCGGGCCGATCAGATCCGGCTCCGGGGCGGGGGAGGCCGGCGCGGGCGTGGCGACCTCCGGAAGACTCCGCAGCCGCCGGCGCACCGAGCGCGGGATCCGCGACTCGTCGGTCGTGTAGTGGGCGATGCCGTGCTCGTCGACCCATTTGAAGATGCGCGGCGCCGGGTCGCCCTCGCTGGCCGCGGAAAGGCATGGGGGCGTCGCGGCGACGACGGCGAGCGCAGCGGCGAGGAGGAGGGCCTGCACCGCGGCGGAACGAGGGAGCTCGAGCCGGGACATCGGGCGAATTCTTCTCAAGGGCACAGTCCTCGTCAAGCAGCAGGCGCAGCGGCTGTGCACCGGGTCGGCACACCGGGTGCCCCCGCGAGGAGGGGAGCCGGTTCCCCGAGTCGAGGGGGCGACGGGTCCGTCGCTCCACACCGCAATGGGGACGGCGGGGCACGCCGGGTCGCGGCGGACCACGCGCGCGCGTCTCGGCCGGCACGTGCATTGCTCCCCCTCTGTGTGTGGATGCACTGCGTCGACGTCGGGCCCGGTGGACCCCGCTCGCGATTCTCCTGGT
>JANQRO010000114.1 GCA_028284525.1 Myxococcota bacterium
CGCCGGGCGGCCTCGAAGGCCTCCGCCTCGCTCTTCACCGCGTCGTCGATGGCGCCGTTGGCGGTGTGCACCCGGGCGTGTCCCAGCGCCTCCTTGGTGACCTCCCGCTGGCCCGCCTGCTCCACCAGGGCCGGGCCCGCGATCATCATCTGGGCGGTGTCCTCGACGATCACCGAGTAGTGGCTCGTGACGACGCGTGCGGCGCCGATCCCCGCCACCGATCCCAGCGCGAGCGCCACCGAGGGCGCGACCGCCAGGTGCTCGACGACGGTCTCCCAGCCGGCCACCTGGGGGATCAGGGTGCGGCCCTTCATCTCGATGGTCTTCACCGAGCCGCCGCCTCCCATGCCGTCGACGAGCCGCACGTGGGGCAGCCCGAGCTCCAGGGCGAGGCGCTCGGAGAAATCGCGCTTCGCCGGGATCGTCGCCTCGTTGGAGCCCCCGCGGACGGTGAAGTCGTCGCCCGAGATCACCACCGGACGGCCGTCGATCTCGGCCACCCCGCACAAGAAGTTCGAGGGCGAGAAGCCCTGCAGCGCGCCGTCCTCGTCGTAGCGACCGACCCCCGCGGTGCGACCGACCTCGTCGAAGCTCCCCGGGTCGGCCACGGCGTCGAGTCGCTCGCGGATCGTGAGCTTGCCGGCCTTGCGTTGCCGCGCGACACGCTCGGGCCCGCCGAGCTCGGCGGCGAGGGCGCGGCGCTGAGCGAGCTCTTCGATCTCCGGGCTCCAGCCCTCGCTTTTCTCGGCCATACGGGGTGCTCCTGGCTTCGCTTCGGGCTCGCCACACTACACTAGGTGCGCGACGACGCGGGAACAGGAGGGGTCGGGGTGCGCGAAGCGATCTTCTCGTTGGGCAGGCTCGAGCTGCAGTCCGGGGTGACGCTCCCCGACGCGAAGCTCGCCTACGCCACGCACGGCGCGCTCAACGCCGCCGGTGACAACGCCGTGCTGCACCCGACCTGGTACGGGGGCATCCACAGCGACGCGTGGCTCGTCGGGGAGGGCCGCGCCCTCGACCCGTCGCGCTACTTCGTCGTGGTCCCCAACCTGTTCGGCAACGGGCTCTCCTCCTCGCCGAGCAACACCGCGCCGCCTTGGGGTCGCGGGAGCTTTCCGCTGGTGAGCGTGTACGACAATGTGATGGCCCAGCATCGGCTCCTCACCGAAGAGCTCGGCGTGACCCGACTGCGTCTCGTCACGGGGTTCTCGATGGGGGCGCTCCAGACCTTCCAGTGGGGATGT
Organism: Myxococcota bacterium; assembly: GCA_028284525.1. Taxonomy (GTDB): domain Bacteria; phylum Myxococcota_A; class UBA9160; order UBA9160; family PR03; genus JANQRO01. Next base: position 1,245 of record JANQRO010000114.1, read on the forward strand.
CTCTTCCCGGACATGGTCGACGCCATCGCCCCGACCTGCGGGGCCGCGCGCTGCGCCCCCCACAACCGGGTGATGCTCGACGGGCTGCGCGCCGCGCTCACCGCCGACGCGGCGTTCCAAGACGGTTGGTACGACGTGCCCCCCGGCAAGGGGCTGCGTGCGATGGCGCGCAACTACGCGGCCTGGGGCATGAGCCAGGCCTTCTACCGCGAAGAGGCCTACCGCGCCCTCGGCTTCGCGTCGGTGGAGGACTTCGTGGTCGGTTTCTGGGAGGCCTATCTCGTCGGCAAGGACGCCAACGACCTGATCGCCATGCTGCGCACCTGGCGTGTCGCCGACGTCAGCGACAACCCGGTCTTCGGAGGCGACTTCGAAGCTGCCCTCGGCGCGATCCGCGCCCGGGCCATCGTGATGCCCGGTCGCACCGACCTCTACTTCCCACCGGAAGACAGCGAGCGCGAGGTGAAGCTCATGCCAAACGCCGAGCTGCGACCCTTCGAGTCGATCTACGGTCACTTCGCGGCGGGTCAGGTCCACGGGCCCGACGTCGCCTTTCACGAGGCGGCGCTGCGAGAGCTGCTGGGCGAGTGAGTCGATGACGACTCGCGACTACCGACGTCGCAAGGTCGGGGGCCGGCGGCTGCGCCCGGAAACCCAGATGATGTCCTACGGCTACGACCCCTTCCTCTCGGAAGGCGCCGTCAAGCCACCGGTGTTCCTGACCTCCACCTTCGCCTTTCGGACCGCCGAAGAGGGCGCGTCCTTCTTCGACTCGATGCGCACGGACGGGGCGAGCGACGCCGGCCTGATCTACTCGCGTTTCAACCACCCCAACCTCGAGATCGCGGAGGACCGGCTGGCTCTCTTCGACGAGGGCGAGGGCGCCGCCGTGTTCTCGAGCGGGATGGCCGCGATCACCTCGTCGCTCCTCGCCTTCGTGCGTCCCGGCGACGTCGTGCTCCACAGCCAGCCCCTCTACGGCGGCACCGAGACCCTGTTGACCTCGAGCCTCGCGAGCCTCGGGCTCGGCGCCGTGGGCGTTTCCGACGGCGTCTCCCGGGGCGCCGTCGACGACGCGGTCGGGCGCGCCCTGGGACGGGGCCGGGTCCCGGTGATCTTCGTCGAAACCCCGGCGAACCCCACCAACGCCCTGGTCGACTTCGCGCTGATCGCCGCGGCAGCCGACGCGATCGCCACCCACCAGGGTCTGCGACCGATCACGATCTGCGACAACACCTTGCTGGGCCCCGTGTTCCAGAAACCCTTGCGCCACGGCATCGACGTCTCGGTCTACTCGCTCACCAAGTACATCGGTGGACACAGCGACCTCGTCGCCGGCGCGGCGATCGGCGCCGCCGAGCCGATCCGTCAGATCCGGCGCACCCGGAGCGCCTTCGGCTCCCAGCTCGACCCCCACTCCTCGTGGATGATCGGGCGCTCCCTCGAAACGGTGACCCTGCGGATGGAGCGCGCGGCCGCGAGCGCGTCGCGGCTCGCCGCGTGGCTGGCCGACCACGACGCGGTGGCGACCGTCTACCACCCCGACACCCTGGTGGGCGGCGACTACCGCGCGGTCTTCGAACGCCAGTGCGAGGGGGGCGGCTCGACCTTCTCCTTCGCGATCCGCGGTGGTCGCGAGGAGGCGTTCCGGCTGCTCAACGCGCTCCAGCTCTTCAAGCTCGCCGTGAGCCTGGGGGGCACCGAGTCCCTCGCGTGTCACCCGGCCTCCACCACCCATTCGGGGGTGCCGGCCGAGGTGCGCGATCGGGTCGGGGTGAACGACGCGTTGATCCGCGTGTCGGTCGGCCTCGAGGACCCCGACGACCTGGTCGCCGACCTGGGCGACGCGCTCGCCGCGAGCCGCCGACCCTAGGGCGGGCGGCGGGACGCGCGCGAGGCCCGGCGCGCCCTAGGCGGTGAGAACGCTGATGCGGTTGGTGCTGCCCGCTTCCCGGGAGATGCCGGCGGTCACGACGATGACGTCGCCGGGCTCGGCGCAGGTCTCGCGGGCGCGGGAGAGGCCGAACTCGGTCTTGTCGTCGTCGCCGCCCTCGCCGTCGTAGAGCAGACCGGTGACGCCCCAGTTGAGGGCGAGACGCCGCACGGCGCCCGCGACGGTGCTCACCGCGAGGATCGGACACTGGGGTCGGTACTTCGAGATCGAGCGAGAGGTGTAGCCGCTTTCGGTCAGCGTCAGGATCGCCGCGGCGCCGAGACGGTTGGCCATCGTGACGGCCGCCTGGGCCGTCGCCTCGGTGACGACGTTGGCGATCTCGCTGCGGCTCTGCTGGAGGTGGCCGTACTCGACGAGCGCCGCCTCGGCGGCGAGGGCGAGGTTCGACATCGTCTGCAGGGACTCGACCGGGTAGCGCCCCTTGGCGGTCTCGCCGGAGAGCATCACCGCGGAGGTCCCGTCGAAGATCGCGTTGGCGACGTCGCTCGCCTCGGCTCGGGTGGGACGCGCGTTGCGCTCCATCGAGTCGAGCATCTGGGTGGCCATGATGACGGGCTTGCCGGCCCGCACCGTGGTTTGGATGATCTTCTTCTGGACGATCGGCACGCTCTCGACCGGGAGCTCCACGCCGAGGTCGCCGCGGGCCACCATCGTGCCGTCGGCCACATCCACGATCTCGTCGAGACGGTCGACGCCCTGTTGGCTCTCGATCTTCGCGATCACCGGGATCTCGCAGCCACGGCTCCTCAACACCTCGCGGATGACGAGGACGTCGGCGCCGCTGCGCACGAAGGAGGCCGCGATGTAGTCGACCTCGAGCTCGGCGGCGAAGAGCAGATCGTCCAGGTCGGCGGGGCCCATCGAGCTCAAGCTGAGCGAGGCGCCGGGTATGTTCACACCCTTGTGGGAGCCGAGCTCGCCGCCGCGCACCACGCGACAGCGCAGCGCGTCGGGCGAGACGTCCTCGACCTGGAGCTCGATGCGCCCGTCGTCGAGGTAGATCCGCCGGCCGACCTCGACCTCCTGGGGCAGCGTGCGGTGCGACACCGAGACGCCCTCGCTGCTCCCCATCCGGGGCTCGGTCCAGAGGGTGAAGGTGGTGCGCCGCTCGAGCTCGACGCGGCCCCCGTCGACTTCGCCGGCGCGGATCTCCGCCCCCTTGGTGTCCACCATCAACGCCACGTTCTCGCCGAGGTCCGCGGAGGCGCGTCGCACCAGCCCGACCAGACGCTGGTGCTCCTCGTGGGTGCCGTGGGAGAAGTTCAGACGCGCGACGTTCATGCCGGCCTTGATGAGGTCGCGAATCGTCTCGAGCGAGTCGCAGGCCGGGCCGATCGTGGCGACGATCTTGGTGCTGCGCAGTCGGGGTCGGGCCAAACCGGACCCCTCCTCTGGATCCGCGTGGGGTGCGATCGCGGCCGGGCCGCGGGGTTCCCAAGCCATCGGCGCATTCGCCACAAGAGATTAGAGGATCTCTTGCGGCTATCCTCTCGGGGCGCTCGACCCGCCGAGCGCAGAACCGAATAGCCCTCGGGGGCTGGCGTCCAAGGTCCCGAGACCCGAGTGTCCGAGCGCGCCCTCGCTGGCCCCGTGGCCACCCCTTGGTTGGAGACCCGATTTGAAACGCGTCGCGCTGTTCCTCATGACCAACATCGCCGTTCTGGTGGTGCTCTCGATCGCCCTCCGCCTGCTCGGCGTGGAGTCGATCCTCGACGAGCAGGGGATCGACCTCAACTACAACAACCTGCTGGTCTTCTGTGCCGTGTTCGGGATGGGGGGCTCGTTCATTTCGCTGCTCCTCTCGAAGTGGATGGCGAAGCGAGCCACCGGCGCCCAGGTCATCGCCGAGCCGCGCAACGCCACCGAGCAGCAGCTCTTCCAGATGGTGTCGCACCACGCCCAGGCCGCCGGCATCGGGATGCCCGAAGTCGCCATCTACGATTCACCGGAGGTCAACGCGTTTGCCACGGGAGCGAGCCGGAACAACGCCCTCGTCGCGGTCTCCACCGGGCTTCTCCACCAGATGGACCGAGACGCCGTCGACGCCGTGCTGGGCCACGAGATCAGCCACGTCGCCAACGGCGACATGATCACCCTCACCCTGATCCAGGGTGTGGTGAACACCTTCGTTCTCTTCCTCTCGCGGGTGGTGGGCCACTTCGTCGACCGCGTGGTGCTGAAGAACGAAGAAGGCCTGGGGATGGGCTACTTCCTCACCACGATCGTGTGCCAGATCGTCTTCGGAATCCTCGCCAGCGTGATCGTCAACTGGTTCTCGCGACGTCGCGAGTTTCAGGCCGACGCCGGTGGCGCGCGTCTCGCCGGTCGCGAGAAGATGATCGGCGCGCTCCAGGCGCTGCAACGCGCCCACCCGGCGCCCCTCCCCGACCAGATGGCGGCCTTTGGCATTTCGGGCGGCGAAGCGGGCGGGTTCCGCAAGCTCTTCCTCACCCACCCGCCCCTCGAAGAGCGGATCGCGGCGCTCCAGCGCGGCTAGGAGCCGCGACCCCGCGTCGGCGCTCCTCCCGGGAGCTCTCAGAGCGCGGGGAGGAAGATCGCGTGGTGGCGGACGCAGGCCAGCTCGGTGCCGGCGTCGTCGACGAGCACGCCGTCGCTGATGCCGTAGCGCTTGCCCTTGCGCTCGAAGGCGTCGACCCAACGCCCGGCGACGGTGATCGCGCCGCCCGCGCGCGCGCCGCGCAGGTGCTGGACCTGCTCTTTGGCGTGGATCCCTGCGATGTAGCGGTAGCTGTGACAGACGAGCGGCGTCATCTGGCCCGCGACCCACGAGGGGTGGAGACGGGGCGTCGCCTCCTCGAGGTAGCGGGGGTGCGGGTCGTGGGCGCGCTGGGTCGCCCAGACGCGCGCGCCGTCGGCGCTCACGTCGACCCGCATCGGGCGGTAGTCCCGTCCGACCGGGAGCGCCTCGGCGTCGATCACGGGTGGATCCTCGAGGGGCGGGACCGGGGTGCGATCGCGGGGGAGGTCGAGGTCGTGACGCCACGGTGCATCGCCCAGACCGACGCGTCCCTGGAGGACCGCGGCGCCCTCGCCGTTGCGCTGGACGAAGGTTCCCACCCCGTCGTCGCCGACTTCGACGGTGGTCGTGAGGGGGTCGCCTCCGTACACGGGGCGGCGGAAGCGCACCTCCGCCCACCCGTGGTCGAGCCAGCCCTCGCCGAGGGCCTCGATGAACGCCGGTGTCGCCCAGCCGTAGGTGACGATGCCCGAGACGATGCCGTCCCGGTAGCCGTAGGCGCGGGCGCCCTCCCCGTGGATCGGGTTGCGCGCGCCGACCTCCGGCGCGTCGGGGACGGCGGTCATCGTGGTCTCGAAGCGTCGCATCTCGCGGAGGGTACCTCGGGCGCCGCCGGGAGGGGCGACGAGACGCCGACTCAGATCGGTGCGCCGGTGCCCGCCTGCAACAGGTTCTCGATGTCGCGGCCCTTCACCCAGCCCAGGCTGCGGCTCGCCCGGTAGCCGATCAGCTGGAGCGCCGGCTCGCAGAGCTGGCTCGCGATCTCCGGGGGGACCGCCAGGTACTGGTTCTCTTCCTGACGGAACCAGTTCGGAATCATCGAGTGAAAGAACCCCGTGCGACCGCCCGGCACGCTGCTCTTGCCGGCCCCGTGGAGGGTGCGCGAGAGCCAGAAGACCGCCGAGCCCTTGGGCATCTCGGCGGTGGCGACCTCGCTCTCCTCCGCGACCCGCGTCTCGGGCCAGCGGTGACTGCCCGGGACGAGACGGGTCGCGCCGTTGTCGCACGCGAAGTCCGTGCCCGCCCACATCACCGAGAGGATGAACTCGTGCATCGGGAGCGCCTCGATGTAGGGCTGATAGATCCCGTTCTCCCGGTGCAACATCTGGACGTCGCCGCCCGGGTGGACCTCGAGCATCACCGACGCCCCCAGGTGGTAGTGGTGACAGTTGGGCCCCGCGTGGGTGTCGGGAGCGCGCACCACGAGCTGGGCGTTGCCATCGGCGTTCTTGCGCACCTCGTAGTGACCGCGCTCGGACGGGAGCTCCTCGGCGCGGGCGCCCGGGGCCATGGGGGCCGCGGGGAGGAGGATCGCGTCGGCGATACCGAGCACCGTCGGGTGCACGAGCAGATGGTTGGCGTAGGTGGGGCTCACGGCGACCAGCGCGCCGACGGTCCTGTTGCCCTCGGGCCAGAGCTTGGTGTCCGACGCCTGCTCGCTCTCGGTGGTGTTGCGTCGGACCTCGTCGTAGACCGCGTCCATCAACGCGGGCTCGGCGAGGTGGCGGACGATCACACCCCCCGCCGCCTGCATCGCGGCGACGATCTTCGCGATCGGCGCGTCGGCGTCGAAGCTCGGAAGCGAAACGGGAGCCGTCGGTTCCATGGTCCGTCCCCCACGCGACGCAGTCGGTGGCGTCGCCGGCACGCGAAGAGGGTAGCCGAGGGCGGGCACCCAGCGGTCGCGTGGGTCGATCGGCCGCGGCCGTGTTTGGCACCCTCGGTCGCGGCGCGCGAGACTGGGCGGGACCCCAGCGACGGAGGCCGCGATGGACAAGGTGCTCTTCGAGAAGCGCGGCGGGATCGCGCTCGTCACGATCAACCGCCCCGAACGGCTCAACGCGTGCGACTTCGAGACCTACGGACGCCTGGCGGAGATCTGGGCCGAGTTTCGCGACGACGCCGACCTGCGGGTCGGCATCCTCACCGGCGCGGGCGATCGCGCCTTCAGCGCGGGGAGCGACGTCAAGTCGAACTATGTGAGCCGCCCCACCGGCGAGGAGCCGCAGGGCGAGCTCTTCCCGCTGATGCACGAGCTCGAGAAGCCGCTGATCGCGGCGATCAACGGCCACGCCAACGGAGGGGGCCTCGAACAGGCGCTCGCCTGCGACCTGCGCGTGGCGGCGGAGCACTCCCAGTTCGGCCTCGGCGAGGTGCGTCTGGGCTGGCTCCCCGGTGCCGGCGGTACCCAGCGTCTGCCCCGGCTGATCCCCCGCGGTCGTGCCCTCGAGATGCTGATGACGGGCAGCCGGATCGGCGCGGACGAGGCGTTGCGGCTGGGGCTGATCGACCATCTCGTCCCCAAGGACGGACACCTCGACAAGGCCTTCGAGATCGCCGCGGAGATCGAGCAGAGCGCCCCCCTCGCGGTGCAGAAGATCAAACGCGCCGTGAAGCTCGGGATGGACCTCCCGCTCCCCGAAGCCCTCAAGGTCGAGCGCGAGCTCTACCTGTGGCTCCAGGACACCGAGGACGCCCGGGAGGGTGCCCGGGCCTTCGCCGAGAAACGCCCGCCCGCGTGGCAGGGCCGCTAGTGAGCGAGCCGCCCACCAACCCCTACGCCGCCCCCGAGGCGCCGACCGAGCTCCCCGGGCCCGCTGCCGAAGACGTCTCGAGCGAAGAGCGCAACCTCGCCGTGCTCTCGCACCTGGGTGCGTTCGTGGGCTACGCGATCCCCTTCGGAAACATCCTGGTGCCCTTGATCCTGTGGATCATGCGCCGGGAGCATTCGGTCTTCGTCGGGGACAACGCCCGGGAGTCGCTGAACTTCCAGATCTCGATCTCGATCTACGCGGTCGTGTGCTTCGCCCTGCTCTTCGTCCTGATCGGGTTCGTCCTGCTCCCGGCCCTCGCGGTCTTCCAGATCGTGTACGTCGTGTTGGCGGCTCTCGCGGCGCGTCGGGGGGAGGTCTACCGCTACCCCTTGACGATTCGCTTTCTGTCCTAGCCCGACCGGGGTCGCGCCTCCCGACGAAGGACGCGACCCAGGGTGCGACCCGCACCAGAATCGGGTGGAGCTCGTGGGCCGAGCTCGGGCGACACCCTAGCGACGCAGCGACTCGCGCAGGGAGCGGTCGAGCTCCGCGGGCTCCATGCGGCCGGCGCGTCGCAGCGCGGTCCTCGCGTCGCCGGTGCGGAGGACGCGCCGCACGAAGTCCCGCAGCGCGCGCTCGCCACGTCGCTCCACCAGGTGCTCGATCAGGGCGTAGGACTGGAGATAGGCACGAGAGGCCTCGCCGGGGCCAAAGGCCGCGAAGCTCGGCGTCGCGAGTCGCTCGATCGCGATCCATCCGCCGCGCGCATCGACTTCGGCGAGGGCGTTGCGCTCGCTGGGGCTCATCCGCCCTTTCCCGGCGCGGCGCGCCTCGAACCAGGTGGCGAGCCCTTCGTTCACCCAACCCGGCACCACCAGAGAGGGCGCCCGCTCGTCGACCGCGGCGTGCACCAGCTCGTGGGCGAGCACCGTTTCGAGGGCGGCGCTCACGGTCGCGCTCCCTCGGATGTGGATCCGCTCGCCGTAGAAACCCGCGCTGGGGAAGCGGAAGCGCCAGGCGAAGTCGCGATCGAAGCGCCCGGGGTCGTGGACGACGACGTCCACCCGCCGACGCGGAGCGATCCCCAGGAGGGCGTCGAGTGTGCGGTGGGACGCCTCGAGGCTCTGCAGCACGCCGCGTTCGAAGCGCCCGGAGCCACCGCGACCAGTGCGGGTGTCGAATTCGACGTCGTAGAGCAGGAGGAAGTGGGTCGATCGTTCGCGCTCGAAATCGGCGGCGGCGGGCGCGGCGGCGAGCGCCGCCGCGAGGGCAAAGATCGACACGAGAGCGGCGCGCATCGACCCAGTCTAGGATGTGCCGGCGCCGCGACGAGGGGCCCGGCGAGACGCGATCGCCCAGCCTCCCCGGCCGACCGCACCACCGAGGAGCACGATGTCGATCGAGAGCTTCCGCCGTGTCCTGGTTCCCAGCGCGCTCGCCGCGCTGTGTGCGGTGGGCGCTCCGCCCGCCGCGCGGGCCGACGACCCCGCCCTCGCCCCGGGTACGCGGATCGGCGCCGCCGACGTCGAGCGGGTCCGGCCCTTTGTCCCCGAGGTGCTCCACCCCTACACGATCGACGGGTTCTCCGACCTCGACATGCGCATCGTCGCCACCGAGGACTACCGACCGCATCCGAAGTACATCGAGGCGACCGCCAAGTACGCCTGCCAGGCCACGCTCGACGAGCACGGTCAGCTCCAGGACTACACCGCCGGCCAGCCCTTTCCCTACTCGGACTGGGCGACCGAAGCCACCGATCACGTCTGCGACCTGCGCCCCGACGACCCGGACTTCGCGCTCAAGATGGCGTGGAACGCCAACTACCGATGGAACGGTGGCGGCATCAAGATGCACTTCGGCCAGAGCTTCTGGCGCGCCGCCAACGACAACACCTGGAAGATCGCCCAGGGCAGCTACCAACGGACCTACTTCAGCGGCCGCGCCGACCTGCTGCCCGGGAGCCCCGAGTTGGTGCCGAGCACCGAGCTCGAATGGGCCGAGTTCTCGGAGATGCACGCGCCCTTCGACATCCGGGGCACGATGTTCATGGTGCTCCGCTACCGCAACTCGGTGGAGCGCGGCGACGACGCCTGGGCCTACGTCCCGACGCTGCGCCGGGTGCGGCGGATCTCCACCGAGCAGAAGGCCGACTCGCTCCAGGGGAGCGAGTTCACTCTGGAGGACGTTCTGCTCTTCTCGGGCTACGTGTGGGACCAGGAATGGCGATTCCACGGCGAGCAGCGTCTGCTCGCGGCGCTCGACACTCGCCGTCGCTGCTATCCCTTGAACAGCCCGGACTGGGACCGGAGCGGCGAGGGCGTCGTCGGCGACGATACGCATTTCCACGACTGTGCCTACGGTCCCTACAAAGCGCTGCCCTTCGTCGACGAAGACTGGCAGCTGCGCGACGTCGTCACCCTCGAGCAGATCCCACAGCGCGCCAACCACCCCTACTCGCGCCGCCTGCTCTGGTACGACAAGCAGAGCGTGGCACCGCTGGTGGCGCTCTCCTTCGACCCGGAGGGCACCCCCCTGCGCCTGACCTGGTACGTGGGCGACTGGAGCGAGACCGGCGACGACACCAACCGGCGCGGCATGCGCGTGGTGCTGATCTCGGCCGGGGGCGTCGTCAACCTCCAGAACCGCGTCTCCAACCTGAGCCAGAGCTTTGCGTCCGAAGCCAGCCGCCTCGACGCCCGTGAGGCCAGGCGTCTCTACGACGTGACCCGTCTCAAGACCCGGGTGAAGTAGCGAGCCGTCCGGGCCAGGGCCCTGCAGCGCTCGGATGGGCGTGGGGAAATCCGGACGTGGTATAACCGGATGCCGGGGGGAGTTGCCGGAGGAAGAAATGCGCTCGATCTCCCGCCGTGTCCGCGGTGTCGCGCTCGCCCTGGTGTCGCTGCTGGTCGCGGCCCCGACCGCGGAGGCGTTCTTCGGGGGCCACGCCCTGCGCGTGATGACCCGCAACCTCTACATCGGCACCGACCTCGCGGAGGTCGTCGCGGCGCCACCCGAAGCCTTCCCTGCCGCGGTGGCGGCCGCCCTGGCCGAGATGGCCGCCAACGACTTCCCCCTTCGCGCCCAGGCCCTCGCCGAGGAGGCGCGCCGCACGCGACCCGACGTGATCGTCGTGCAGGAGGCCTTTCGGATCAGCCTCGACGGGGCGACGCCGGGCCCGCCCTTCGTCGACTATCTCTCGACCTACCTCGACGCGTTGGCCGCCCGGCGCATCCACTACGAGATCGCCGCGCAGGTCGAGCACTTCGACGCGACACTCCCGCTGATCGACCCGGACGCCCCCGAAACGATGGACCCGCCCCTGCTGCGGGTGCTCGATCGCGACGTGATCCTGGTGCGAAAGGGGACGTCCTACGAACCCCTCGACGGAGACTTCCGCGATGGCGGGCTCTGTGGTGTGCCCGTCCCGGCGCCGGAGGGCGCCAGCCCCCCCGCGCCCCCCGTGCTCACCTCGACGCCCTCGGAGGACGGCTGCAACTTCAGCGTGTTCGCCTCGGCGGACACCCCGGCGGGGCTCCTCGCGATCGAGCGCGGCTTCGTGGGGATCGACGTCCGGGTGCGCCGCAAGCGCTTCCGCATCGTGAACACCCATCTCGAGGTGCAGCTCCCCGACCCGACCCAGCCCGCATCCGCGGCGATCCAGTCGCTCCAGGCGGTAGAGCTCGTGGGGAGCCTGCTCGCCACCACGCCCCCCGGCCGCACGCTGATCCTCGGTGGCGACACCAACTCGAGCCCGGCGGACGTCGGCCCGCTGCCGACGCCCTACCAGGTGATCCGAGCGGCGGGCTTCGCCGACGCGTGGGATGACAACCTGGTCGCTTGGTTCAACCCCGACGGCGCGACCTGCTGTCAGGATGCCGACCTCGCCAACACGACCTCGGCGCTCACCGATCGCATCGATCAGATCTTTGTCCTGGGCGCCCCCTTCGTCGCCCTGGCGATCGTGACCGGCAACGAGCCCCAGATCGAACCCGGGCCGCCGGTCTGGGGGTCCGACCACGGAGGGGTCGCCGCGAAGCTCCTCTTCCCCCGCGGCCACCCCCTCGATCGGCGGCGCTAGGGGCGCGAGGTCCGGATCTCGTCGGGGGCGGCTTGCCGCCCGCGCCCGGCCCGGCCCGGCGCACCCACCTACGACGTCGGCCAGTAGGAGAGCGGCCGCGCCTCCGGCGGTGGGACCGGCCGGTTCGCGAGCATCTCGAGGTCGTCGGCCAGCACCCGACGCGTGTCGGCGGGCTCGATCATCTCGTCGATCCGCATGGTGCCCGCCGCCTCGTAGGGGCTGGTCGCCTCGGCGACCTCCCGCACCATGCGCACCCGCTCGGCCTCCCGGGCCTCGGGGTCGCCGATCTCGTCGAGCTTGCTGCCAAACGCGACGTTCACGCCGACCTCGGGGTCCATGAAGCCGATCTCGGCGCTCGGCCACGCGTAGAGCCCCTTGTTGGCCATCTGGGCGCCGTTCATCGCCTGCCAGGCAAGCCCGAAGGCCTTGCGCACGCACACCGTGAGGGTCGGCGTCGAGGCGTTCTGCAGCGCCTGCATCATCCGCATGCCCCAGTGCAGCATGAGGTCGTGCTCGACCCGTTGCCCCACCATGAAGCCGGGGACGTCGATCAGAAACACCACCGGCAGGTTGTAGGCATCACACACGGTCATCATGCGGATGATCTTGTGACAGGCCTGGGGGTCGAGGGAACCGGCCTGGTACATCGGGTTGTTGGCGACCACGCCGATCGAAAAGCCGTTCAGTCGCGCGAGGGCGCACACGACGTTGCGGGCGTAGGTGGGCTGGAGCTCGAACACCGTGTCGGGGTCGCAGATGCGGGCCACGAGTCTGCGCATGTCGTAGCCGCGGGTGCGGCGTTCGGGGACGATGTCGCCGATGCCGGTGTCGGAGTCAAAGCTCCCGGTCGGCTCGATGCGCGCGACCTGTTCGTGGGCGTTGTTCGGCAGGTACGAGAGCCAGCGGCGGATGGCCGCGTAGGCCTCCTCGTCGGTCTCGACCCCGAGGTCGATCTGGCCGGTCTTGCGCGCGTGGACGTCGACGCCGCCGACGTCTTCGAAGGAGATCACCTCGCCGGTGGCGATCTCGAAGACCTTGGGCGAGGTCACCGCGAGACAGGCGCCGCGCACCATCACCACATAGTCCGAGAGCGCCGACAGAAACGACGACCCGCCAAAGGAGCGACCCACGATCGCCGTCGCCATCGGCACCAGGTGGCGGCGCTTGGCGAGGTCGAAGAGCTCCCCCGCTTCGGAGATGCCCTCGGAGCCCATCAGGTCGGGGATACGCCCGCCGCCGGTCTGGCCGAAGTGGACGATCGGGATCCCCATCGCCATCGCCCGATCGATGAGTCGGTGCTCCTTGCGGGTCGACACCACCGAGCTCGAACCGCGCAACACCGTGATGTCGTCGCCGAAGACCGAGACCGGGCGCCCGTCGACCCGGCCGTGGCCGCCGATCTTGCCGTCGCCGGGCGTCGAGTCACGCACCTCGGGGCGCAACGAACGGGCAAAGGTGCCGAGCTCGCGGAAGGACCCGACGTCGAGGAAGGCGTCGATGTGTTCGCGGACCGTCTTCTCGCCCCGGGCGCGCATGCGCTCGAGCTTGTCGGCGCCGCCCATCTCACTGCGGATCTTCTCGACCTGGCGCTGCAGCGCGTTGACGCTGTCCTCGTGCATCGGGCACCTCGTGGCATCGCTCGGTTTGGATCGGGTGCGGGATCCTAGTCCATGGGCGCCGTGGCCGTGCGACGACCCGACGTGGCACCATGCGCCGATGTCTCCCGCTCCCCTCGCCGGCATCCGTGTCCTCGACCTCACCCGCTACCTGGCGGGCCCCTTCTGCACGATGCTGCTCGCCGACTACGGCGCCGACGTGGTGAAGGTCGAGTCACCCAAGGGCCGCGAGTTCCGGGCCTCGAAGGCGGGAAGCGACAACTACTTCTTCCTGTCGAGCAACCGCGGCAAACGCTCGCTCACCCTCGACCTCAAGACCGCGGAGGGCCGCGCGCTGGTCGAACGCGTGCTGCCCCACTTCGACGTGCTGGTGGAGAACTTCCGGCCCACGGTGATGGAGCAGATGGGGCTCGGCGCCGAGCGTCTGCTCGCCCTCCACCCGCGGCTGGTCTACTGCGGCATCTCGGGCTTTGGGGCCGACGGCCCCTACCGCGACCGTCCGGGCTTCGACCAGATCGCCCAGGGGATGAGCGGGTTCATGAGCCTCACGGGCACCGCAGAGAGCGGCCCCACGCGCGCCGGCATCGCGATCTGCGACCTGCTGGCGGGGATCTTCGCCGCCCACGGCATCCAGCTCGCGCTCTTCGACCGCGAGCGCAGCGGCCGCGGTCAGGTCGTCAACACCTCGCTCCTCGAGGCGATGATCGGGATCCTCTCCTGGGGCGCCGGGATGTTCTTCGAGCGGGGTGACGCCCCCGGACCCGCGGGTCAGCACCACCCGCTCTCGTCCCCCTACGGGCGTTTTCAGGCCCGCGACGGCTACCTCAACATCGCCGCCGGCAACGACACGATGTGGGGACGGCTCTGCGAGGCACTGGGTCGGCCCGGGTGGCGTGACGATGCGCGCTATCGCGGCCCCGCCGAACGCATCCGCCACCGCGAGACCCTGACCGGCGAGATCGAGGCGGTCCTCGCCACGGCCGACGTCGACACCTGGGTCGAACGCATCAACACGGCGGGCGTGCCCGCGGGCCCGGTGCTCGACCTCGCGCAGGTCTTCTCGGACCCCCAGGTGCTCGCGCGCCAGATGCGTCTCGAGCTCCCCCACCCCGAGGTCGGCACCTTCGTCACCACGGGTCTGCCGGTGAAGCTCTCCGAGAGCCCCGGCGCCATCGCACGGCGCCCGCCGCTCCACGGCGAGCACAGCGACGAGATCCTCGCCGAGCTCGGGATCGACGACGCCGAACGCGCCGCGCTCCGCGCCTGTGGCGCCCTCGGCCCCTCGCGCGCTTCGGCGTAGCCGCGCCGCGCGAGGATCAGCCGCGAATCGTCTTCAGCAGGGCGTTCGCGACCGGTCCCGGGAACTCTTCGTGGAGGAAGAGCTTCGCCTCGTCGATCACCTCGAGATCCACCGGGCCCGAGAACTCCGGCATCATCGCCCGCGCGCGCCCCACCGGAAAGAACGGGTCGCGTCCTCCCCAGACGAGCTGGACCGGAACCCGGATCTGGCGGTGGTACGCGGTGAGCGCCGGAAAGAGACCGAGATCGAAGTTGCGGCCGAACTCGCCCGCCGCCCACTGCTTGTCGGGATCGTCGCGAAGCGGTCGCAGAAAGAACTCGTCGAACTCTCCGTCGAGGAGGTCGCGGTTCGCGAACGCGTCCCCGAGGACGAAGGGATTGCGCCGCAGCCGCGGCATGTTCAGCAGCGGGACGATCAGCCGCTCGAAGCGGGGGATCACCCGGGCCTGGAGAAACATCGAGAAGCGCCAGTGGGGCTTGGGGGGCTGCTCGGTCGCGATCAACCCCCACCCGTGGACGCGTTCGTCCGCGGCAAATGCCACCCGGGCGATCATGCCGCCGCTGTCGTGTCCCACCACACCAAACCGCTCGAGCCCGAGGGCGTCGACGCTTCGACGCAACGCCTCGGCGTGGGCCGTCACGCTCGGCGTGATGCTGCGATCGAATCGCGAGTCGCCGGCACCGGGGAAGTCGATCAGGTGACAGGTCACGTGGTCGACGAGGTGGGGGAGCAGACAGCGAAAGGTCGCGCTCGTGACCGGCCAGCCGTGACTGAAGACGACGTCGGGGCCCTCGCCGATCTTGCGGTAGGCGACGGCCCCGTTGCCGACGTCGATGTGACGCTGGGGCTCGGCGCGGAAGAGATCCGAGGCGTCGTTCTGGGACAGTGCACTCATGGTGTCCTCCCGGTCTTGCAGTGAAAGTGTTGTAGTGATCACTACGAAAATGATCGTAGCAACCACTACAATCCATCGCCATGGGGCGCAAGCACACCAAGGAGGAGCTCCTCCGAGCGGCCCTCGAGACGGCCCTCGACGAGGGGCTGAGCCAGCTGAGCTACGGCCGCGTCGCCCGTCGTCTGGCGATTCCCGACCGCACCGTCGTCTACTACTTCCCGACGAAGCTCGACCTGATCGGCGAGGTCATCGGGGCGATGGGGACCCAACTGATGGGTCGGCTCATCGGGGCATTCCGCGAGCCCTCGCGTGACCACCGCGAGCTCGCCGCGCGGGCCTGGCCGGTGCTCGCCTCGCCCGAGGCCGACCGCATCTTCGCCCTCTTCTTCGAAGCCAACGGGCTCGCCGCGGTGGGGCGCGACCCGTACCGCACCCTGGTTCCCCAGTTGGTCGCCGGCTGGATCACCTGGGCGGCGGAGCATCTCGAGGGCGAGCCCGAACGACGTCGACGAGAGGCGGAGACGGCGATCGCGATGATCGACGGACTCCTCCTGCTTCGTCTCCTCGCCGGCGCCGAGTCCGCCGATCGCGCGGCGCGCGCCCTCGGCATCGCCTGAGTCGCGCACGCCGCGTGGCGGACGCCTCTACCCGCGGCGATTTCGATTCCGCGCGGCCGGCGGGTTCCGTCGTTCCCGACGACTCTCGTATATTCGGACCTCCCCCGAGCCCGAGGACACCATGGATTTCTCCGAAGTCTCCCGCACCACCTTCGCCGCCCGCCAGTTCACCGACGAGCCGATCCCCGACGCGACGCTCTACCGCATCCTCGAGCACGCGCGCTTTGCACCGAGCGGGGGAAACCGACAAGGCTGGCGGGTGATCGTGGTGCGCGAGCCGGCCCAGCGCCGGCGTCTCGCCGATCTGTGCATCCCGACCTTCCAACGCTACCTGGCCCAGGTGCAGGCCGGGGAGAGCCCCTTCAACACCGTCGTGCCCAGCCGGGTGAGCGAGGCCGACGTGGCGAAGGTGAGCGTCGACTTCCCGCTGCTGAACCACATCGAGACGGTGCCGGCGCTCCTCGTCGTCGCCGTCGACCTGAGTGTCGTCGCGTCCTTCGACGCCGACCTGCCGCGGGTCGGGGTGATCAGCGGCGCGTCGATCTACCCCTTCGTCTGGAACCTGCTCCTGGCGGCGCGCAACGAGGGATACGGCGGTGTGCTCACCACCTTTCTGGCCGGCGCCGAGGCCGAGGCCCGCAAGGAGCTGGGGCTGCCCGAGAGTCACGCCGTCGCCGCGATGGTGCCCCTCGGCAGACCGGTGAAGCAGCTCACCAAGCTCTCGCGCAAGCCGGTCGAGGCGTTCGCCACGCTCGATCGCTACGACGGCCCGGCGTTCACGGGCTAGGCGCCCGCGAAGCGTCGCGACTCACGCGCGCCCGACGAGCTCGCGCGCCATCCGGTCGGCCACGGCGGCGGGGGTCTCCCCATCGGTGTCGGCGCGGGTGAAGATCTCGGCGAGACGCGGGCGGATCGCGGCGACGCGCTCGCGCAGGGTGCCCTCCGCGGCCAGCGTCTGACCGAAGATCTCGGCGGAGACCGCGAGCATCCCCCCGGCGTTCACCACGTAGTCCGGCGCGTAGAGCACCCCTCGCTCTGCGAGCAGGTCGGCGTGGCGGGACGCGACGAGCTGGTTGTTGGCGAGCCCGCACACGATCTCCACGCGAAGCCGCGCGATGGTCTCGTCGTCGAGCACCCCGCCCAGCGCGCAGGGCGCGAACACGTCGGCCTCGACGTCGAAGATCCCGTCGGGCGCGACGGCGCGCGCTCCCGTCGACGCCACCACCTTGGCCACGGCATCGGGGACGACGTCGGTGACGGTGAGCTCGGCGCCGGCCTCGTGGAGCAGCTCACAGAGATGGCTCCCCACGTTGCCCAGCCCCTGGACGACGACGTGGACACCCGACAGGTCCGCGCTCCCGCGCCGGTGGGCGAGGCTCGCTTCGATCCCCAGACGCCCACCGTAGGCGGTAAAGGGCGACGGGTCGCCGCTGCGAAGACCGAAGACGTAGCGGCAGGTCGAGGCGATCTCGCTCACCGACTCGAAGCCCACCCCGACGTCCTCGGCGGTCCAGTAGCGACCGCCGAGCTCGTCGACGAATTCGCCGAAGCGTCGAAACCACGCGGGGGTCGCGTCGCGGCGGTCACCCAGGATCACGGCCTTGCCGCCCCCCAACGCGAGCCCGGCCAGCGCGTTCTTCCAGGTCATCGCCTCGGAGAGGCGCAGTGCGTCCCGCGCGGCGGCGTGGGCATCCGGGTAGGGCCAGAGCCGACAACCCCCCGCGGCGGGCCCGAGCGCGGTGTCGTGGATCGCGATCACGGCCTGCAGCCCCAGGGCCCGGTCCTCGCGAAAGACCACCTGCTCATGGGCCGCGTAGGCCTCGTGGTCGAACATCTCACCCTCCGTGTGTTCGACGCAACTCGATGCGTGTTAATGCGGCGGGTTGCGCGCCGTCCTTAACCGACGATCTGGCGACAGGCGGCGACCGCTCCCCGCAGGTAACGCTCCGCCATCCCGGGTTGATCCTGGGCCGCCTCCAAGACCTCGGCGCGCAGCCAGGCGGTGGTGAAGGACCCCCGCAACCATGCGCCCGCGTCGAGCTCGGGCAAGGCCTCGCCCCCCTCTGCGGGCGCTGCCGGCTGGGGATAGGGCGAGCAGTAGAGATAGGGGTCGGGATCGTGGACATCGCCGGGGGAGAGTCCGAGGCCGATCGTCGCCCGCGGGGGGTCCACTGGGAGAAGCGCTCCGAGATCGAAGTGGTGGGGCCAGATGCGGAGCTCGGACAGCTCCGGCGCGCGGGTCCGGTAGGCGTCGAAGAGCGCGTAGGCGTTCTCGTACCAATCGAAGAACACCGCCAGTGCCACCCGGTCCACGTCCCGAAAGACGCCGCCGGAGAGGGCGTCGATCGGGGGCATGTCGTCGTAGTGACGCACCGCGATTTCGACCTCGCGACCGAGGCTCTCCCGCGCGCACTCCGCCACCCAGTCCAAGCCCTCCCGCATCGTGCGGCCCGCCAGGGGGAAGCTCCGGGCCTCGTCGCCGGCGCGCCACCGGAGGGTCTGGGCGATTCCGTCGAGGGCGAGGGCGGCGCCGCCGAGGTCGCGGGTGGTGAACCCGCGGGGCCCCTCCGAAAGGCCCAGGTTGCTCTGGCTGTCGTCGTCGCGGCGCTCGAGGAACGTGTCGGCGACCGAGGCCAGCAGCACCGCCCCGCCGTGGAGCTCGGTGCGCGCCGCGGCGAGGGGGACGGGTCGAAGCGTCTGCCAGGACACGGGCCTCCCTTCCTCGCCGGCCGCGGCGGGGCGCTCGTCGCGCGCCGGGGCAAATCTGCCAGAATCTCGTGGCCGGGGCGAGGAGCGGTATCCTCCGCGCCGGAGAGGGACGTTGATGTCAGACTTGCTTCGCCTCGACCGGGTGGGAATCGCCGTGACCGATCTGAAGGAGAGCGGCGAGCGACTCGAGAAGATCGGCTTCGAGCGACGTCGGGAAGGATCGGTGGGGCCGGAGCCCGACCAGGGCTACCCGGGCCTCAACGCCCGGTGGGCGGCCTACGGCCTGGGCCAGAGCGAGCCGATCGTCCTGCTCGAGCCCCTCGGACCCGACGGGCCGATCCACGAGTTTCTCGAGCAGCGCGGGCCGGGGGTCCAGCACATCGCCTTCGCGGTGCAGGACATCAACGCCGCCGGCAAGGCCCTGACGGCGCTCGGCATCGATCTGGCCCGGCAGGAGCCCTTCCACGACACCGCGGGCAACCTCTGTCACTTCATCGCGCCCAAGGACATCCCGGGTGTGCTCGTCGCCTTGCTCCAATCCCCCGACACCCAGAGCAACCCCTTCGAGTAGCCGGCCGACCCGCCGGCCCCAGCCCCCGACCGCGTCCCCGTATCGATGTCCAGGAACTCGCCGCGTCCCGCCGCCACAACCCGCCGCCGGGAGCGCGGGCGGTGCCGATGAGCGCGCGGTCGGGGCTCCTCGCGGGCATCCGTGTCCTCGACCTCACCCGGGTGGTTGCCGGGCCCACCTGCACCCGAGCGCTCGCCGATCTCGGCGCCGACGTCTACAAGATCGAGCCACCGGACGGCGACCTGCTGCGCCGCGCCAACCCCCAGGTCGGCGGGATCGCGGTCGTCTTTACCCAGCAGAACGCCGGAAAGCGCTTCCTCTCGGTCGACCTCGCCAAGCGGGGCGCGGTCGAGCTGGTGCTGCGCCTCGCCGAGCGCTGCGACGTCGTCGTCGAGAACTTCCGCGGCGGCATCGCCGACCGTCTCGGCGTCGGCTACGAAGCCGTCCGCGCGCGGCGCCCGGACGTGGTCTACTGCTCGATCTCCGGCTACGGCCAGACGGGCCCCGCCGCGCACCGCCGCGCCTACGCGCCGGTGGTGCACGCCGAGCTCGGTCTGATCCACTACAAGGCCGCGCAACGCGATACCGATCCGCTCCCCGAGCCGGTGAGTCACGCCGATCTGGCGGTGGGCATGCAGGCCGCCCAGGGGGTGCTCGCGGCGCTCTTCCATCGCGAGCGCACCGGTGAGGGCTGTCACATCGACGCGTCGATGGCCGAAGCGATGCTCACCGCCAACGAGTGGAGCGCCGCCGAGGCAAACGGCGGGGTCGATTGGGACCGCTCGATCTTCCGCCCGGGCAAGGCCGCGATCGTGCAGGTCGCCGACGGCACCTGGGTGCAGATCCCGGGGAGCCCGGCCGGGGTGCTCCCGGTGCTGGCGCGGCTCTCGGGGCGAGAGGACCTGATGGACGACGAGCGTTTTCAGAGCCTCGAGCTGCGCAACCGTCACCTCGACGCGTGCCTCGCCGCCGCGCGGGAGATGGCGCGCGGCTTCCCCGACTTCGAGAGCTTCGAGCGCACCATGTCGGAGGGGGCACGGCTGCCCCTGGGCCGGGTGACGCCCCTCGCCGACGTGCGCGACGCCGACTGGGCGGTGGCGCGAGAGGCCTTCGTCCAGGTGCCCTCGGGCGACGACGGCGGGGTGGTCTGGGTGAACCGGGGCGCGCTCCGCATGTCGAACGCCGACTACGGTGCCCGCGGCGGCGGGCGCGCGCTCGGCGCCGACAACCGCAGCGTGCTGGAGGAGCTGCTCGGGCTCGACGCCGCGGCGCTCGACGGCCTCGAGGCCGAGGGGATCCTCGTGCACCGCAAGGACGCGCCCGACGCGAGCCCCTGGTAGGCTGGAGACCCCGATGAGCGCCCCCGCCGAAGAAGCCAAGAGCGCGCAGGTCGTCGACGTTGGCGACGACGCGCTCCACGTGCTGCGGCGCGGTTCCGGCGAGCCGCTCCTCGTGCTCCACGACGAGCTCGGCTACCCGGGTTGGATGACCTGGAACCAGACCCTCTCCGACCTGCGGGAGCTCTGGATCCCGCTCCAACCGGGCTTTGGCGACACCCCGCGTGCCGATTGGGTGATGGACTACCGCGACCTCGCGAGCCTCTACGCCCGCTGGCTGCGCGAGAGCGGCCGGGGCCCGGTCGACGCGATCGGCTTCTCCGCCGGGGGCTACCTGGCGGCGGAGATGGCCGCCGCGGACCCGAGCCTGTTCCGCCGACTGGTGCTCGTGGCTCCCCTCGGCGTGCGCCCCGCGGAGGGCGAGATCCTCGACTTCTTCGCCCTCACCCTGCGCACCCACGTGGCCGCAACCGTCGCGCGCCACGAAGCTCCGGAGTTCGCCGAGATCTACGGCGGCGAGATGACCCCGGAGCAGTTCGAGCGCTTCGAGGACGCCCGCGCCGAGAGCGCGCGGATCGGCTGGGAGCCCTTCATGTACAGCCCCTCCCTGCCGCGGCGTCTCGAGGGGGCGGAGCTCCCCGTGCTGTTGGTCTGGGGGGACGGCGATCTGGTGGCGCCGCGAGGTTGCATCCGCGGATACGCCGACGCCCTGCCCCGGGCCCAGGTGGCGGAGATTCCCGGGGTGGGCCATCGCCCCGAGATCGAGGACCCGGACGCCTTCCTCGAAGCCGTGACCCCCTTCCTCGGCGTCTAGACCCCGCGAGCGGGGAAGCGACCGCGCTTCCCTGGTACCCTGCCAGCGCAATCGATGCCCAGGGACCCCCTGCCACCCGCGAGGACCCAGCGTGGACTTCAAAGACCTGCTCGTCGAGCGCCAGGACGGCGTCGCGACCCTCCGGCTGAACCGACCCCAGGCGCGCAACGCCTTCAACCAGTCGCTCGTCGACGAGGTCGGCGTGGCGCTGCGTCGGATCGCAGACGATCCCGAGGTGCGCGTCCTGGTGCTCACCGGGGAGGGCAAAGGCTTCTCCGCCGGGGCCGACCTAGTCGACCGCGAATCGCGCTGGCGCGACCCGGAAGACGGGCTGATGAACGGCTTCCTGCCGGCGATCGAGGCGCTGATCGAGATGCCGAAGCCCGTGATCGCCGCGGTGAACGGCGCCGCCGCGGGAGTCGGCGCGGCCTTTGCGCTGGCGGCGGACCTGTCGGTGATGGCCGACGACGCCTACCTCCTCCTCGCCTTCAGCAACATCGGTCTGGTGCCCGACGGCGGCTGCCACTGGCTCCTGACGCGCACCGTCGGCCACAAGCTCGCGTACCAGATCGCCGTGGAGGGCGAGCGCATCCCCGCGGCGCGCTGTCTCGAGCTCGGGCTCTGCAACAAGGTGGTGCCGGCGGCCGAACTGCTGGGTGAAGCGACGAGCTGGGCCCAGCGTCTCTCCGCTCGCGCGCCGATGGCGATGGCCTACACCAAAGAGATCATGCGCACGGCCGGCGAGTCGAGCTTCCGCGACGCCTACAAGCTCGAGGCGCGGCGCCAGAGCCAGTGCAGTCTGACCGAAGATCACAAAGAGGGCGTCCTGGCGTTCCGCGAGAAGCGCGCTCCGGTCTTCCGGGGTCAGTAGCCGGAACGGGAAGGAGCCCGCGATGAGCCTCGAGATTCTGCCCCTCGCCGAGCCCCTCGGCGCCGAGGTGCGCGGCTGGGTGCCCGGCGCGCCGCTCTCCGACGACGACCTCGCCAGGGCCACCCGGGCGTTGCGGCGCCACCTGGTGCTGGTGTTCCGCGGAC
>JANQRO010000121.1 GCA_028284525.1 Myxococcota bacterium
GAGACTCCCGGATCGGCGCGGACACGCGCGCTCGCGACGGCCGCGTCCCGCGGCGCGTGGCTCGTGTCGACAGGGCCGCGATCGGTGGAGGGTCGCGCGCTCTTTGCGGGCGCCGTGGTCCCGTGGGCAACCGGCGACGTGACGTCTTCGGCCGCGGGGGCAGCCGTTCGCGCGGCAACGCGACCCGTCTCGGTGGGCGCCGTGGCGACCGGGGGCGGGGGAGTCGACACCACGGGCCCGACATCCGGAGCCGCGGCGACCGCTCCGGGGCGGTGACCGGGCTGGGGCGCCTTCGCCGGGACCTCCTCCGGCCCCGGGGACTGCCGATCCGCTGCCGGCTGGGTGCGCGGGAGGCCGGCACCGGCGCGCGCCGCCGGCGGAGACGGGGCGATGCGCTCGCGCAGCGCGGAGCTCGGGAGCGAGGTCGCGAGCTCCCGCGTCGGGTCGCCGGTCGGTGGGGACAGCGCGGCCGCCGCGGACCCGGTCGCCGGCATCGGGTGCAGGTCGACGGGGGCGGGGCGCGCGGGGAGAGGGACCGGTGCCGGCAGGCGGCCCGGCCCGCTCGGCTCGCGATCGGCGGGACGCCGCGACGTCTCCGCCCGGGCGGTGGGCGCCGGCGCGATCGGCGCGGGAACCCGCGCCACCGATGCGAACTCCGCGCCGTGGGTGCGTGCGTCGCCAGAACGCGGCGCGAAATCGCCCACCACGCCGAGCTCCGTGGCAAAGCGCTCACGTTCGTCTCGGGTCGCGCCGGGGCGCGGCCAGGCGTCGGCGAGGGCGGCGCGGTCACCCGCGGGCCGCCCGGCGTGCGGGTGGCCCGGCGCGGACGCCGCGGCAAAGCGGGTCGGCGACGTCGGCTGCGCTCCGGTGAGGGCCGCCAGCAGCTCCCCGAAACGACCCGGCGCCGGCGCCTGGGGTGCCGTCGGTCGGCTCGGCGCACCGGGGGCGCGCAGCAGCGCGCTGAAGTCGACCCTCACAGGCCCCCCTCGCCGCGGACGAGCGGGTGCGCCACCCGGCGGCTCAGCGAGAGCGCCGCCGGTCTCGAGAGGAGCGCCATCACCGCGGCGCTCTTCTTGTGCTTCATCCGTCGCAACACCGCGGTGGCGAGGTCGCGGTCGATGTCTTCGAGGAGCGGGGCAGCGCGCTCGGGGGGCATCGACGCGTACACCTTCGCGAGCTGTCGCACGCGGAGCTCGCTCTCCTCGTCGAGGCTCGAGAGCCCCGCTTCGAGGTCGGCGCGCAAGGTCTGGAGCTCTTCGATCCGCTCGGCGACCCGCGCCTCGAGCTCCTGCACGCTCGCCTCCCGCGCCTCGAGCTCGCGCTCGCGACGATCGAAGGCGGCCTGGCGGTCCGCGATCTCGAGGAGCAAGCGGTCCGCGGAGAGCGCCGCCGAGGAATCGGGGGCGAGCATCTGGGGACTCGGGTTGGTCTGCGCGTGTGCGGGCGCGGTGACGGCGGCCGCGATCGCGAGGGCGGCGAGGCACAGGCGTCCCGCGCCCCGACGCCGCGTCGCCACCTCGTCGAGGGTTTGCTGTCCGCGGCGCTCCTCGTCGCGTTCGAAGCGCTCGCGCACCCGCTCGCGGAGCCGTTCGAGGGCCTGCACGCCGCGGCGGGCCGCCACCCAGGCGCTGCGGTGCTCGGCGGCGCGCTGCCACGCCTCGCGCGCCGATTCCGCGCTGCGCTCGCGGTGTCGGGTCGCGGCGACCTGACGCGCGACACCGCCGGCGTGGGTGGCGCCGTCGACGCCCCGGCCGAGCGCGGCGTCCACCGCGTCGCGCACCCCGGCTTCGTCGTTCCGCGCGGCCCCGGCGGCGTCTTCCAGACGTTGGGCCTCGCGCTCGCTATCGCGCAGCGCGGTCTCGACGCTGCGCAGCGCGTTGCGGCGCAGACGCAGGATCCGCTCGAGACGAAAGCGGAAGGGGCGCGTGTCGTCGCTCACGACGTCCCTCCCGTCGCGGCGGGCGCGGTGGCGGCCGGCGCCGCGACAACGGCAGGCGCGGTGGCGGCCGGCGCCGCGGGAACGGCGAGCGCGGCGGCGAGGGCCGCGCGGCTCTCGTCGAAGCCGCTGCACTCGTCGGGTCGCTGACACAGCACGCGATCCAGCGGCTCGCGCACCCGACAGGCCTCGTCGATCTGGGGATCGCTCCCGGCCCGGTAGGCGCCGATCGAGATCAGGTCGCGCGCGTCGCGGTAGGCGGCCATCGACCCGCGGGCGCGGCGGGCGAGCTCGAGGTGCTCGGCCGACACGACGTCGGGCATCACCCGCGAGACGCTCGCCAGCAGATCGATCGCCGGAAAGTGACCGGCTTCGGCGAGCTCGCGAGAGAGCGCGATGTGGCCGTCGAGCATCGAGCGGGTGGCGTCGGCCACCGGCTCGCGGAGATCGTCACCCTCGACGAGGACGGTGTAGAGACCGGTGATACTCCCCCCGCCCGCTCCGGTGCCGGCGCGCTCGAGGAGCCGGGGCAACAGGCTCCACACCGAGGGCGGGTAGCCGCGGGTCGCCGGCGGTTCTCCGGCGGCGAGGCCGATCTCGCGTTGCGCGCTGCAAAAGCGTGTGAGCGAGTCCATCATCAACAGGACGTTGGCACCGCGGTCGCGGAAGGCCTCGGCGATCGCCGTCGCGGTGCGTGCGGCGCGCACGCGGAGCAGCGGCGCTTCGTCGCTGGTGGCCACCACGACGACCGAACGGTCGCGGGCGCTCCCGAGGTCGCGCTCGAGAAACTCCCGGACCTCGCGGCCGCGCTCGCCGACCAGGGCGATCACGTTGACGTCGGCCCGGGCGTGTCGGGCGATCTGGCCGAGCAGGGTCGACTTCCCGACGCCGGAGCCCGCGAAGATGCCCATCCGCGCGCCGCGCCCCACCGGGCAGAGCGCGTTGATCGCGCGCACGCCGACGTCGAAGGGCTCGCGCACACGGTCGCGTTCGAGGGGTGGCTCGCCGGCCCGGTCGAGGGGCACCCATTCGGGATCGGCGATCGGCCCGGCGCCGTCGAGGGGACGGCCGAGTCCGTCGAGCACGCGGCCGAGCACGCCGTCGCCCGCCGGCACCTCGCTGCGCTGGGTCTCCACGTAGATCGGGTGGCCCGGGGCGACACCGCGCTGGGTCTCGAGGGGCATCAGCACAAAGGAGCCGTGGCGGAAGCCCACGACCTCGGCGGCAAGGGGTCCGCTGTCGGTCTCG
>JANQRO010000160.1 GCA_028284525.1 Myxococcota bacterium
CCCATGCGCCCCTGAACCTCGCGCTCCTCGGCCGGGCCGGGAGGCGCAAGCGCACGGGGCCGGTCCTCCTGGGCGCGCTGCTCCCCGACCTTCCGATGCTGGGCTTCTGGCTCGTCGAGACCCTGGGGCGTGGGGTGTCCCAGCGCACGATCTGGGACGAGCGCTACTTCGACCCCGGCTGGCAAGGCGTCTTCGACGCCTTCAATTCGTTCCCGGTCTACGCCGCCCTGGCACTGCTGGCGTGGTGGCGCGGCTGGCGGGCGGCGCTCTGGGTCGCTGCGAGCGCCGCCCTCCATCTGGCCTGCGACCTCCCGCTCCACCGCGAAGACGCCCACGCGCACTTCTGGCCGTTCACGGGGTGGCACTTCGTGAGTCCCGTCTCGTACTGGGATCGCGGGCACTTCGGCACCGTGGCGTCCGCCGTGGAGCTCGGCGTGTTGATCGCGAGCGCGTGGGTGCTGGCGCAGCGCCACCGACGGTGGGGGCCACGCGCCGCCCTCGCGGTGACCGTGGCGATCTGCGCCGCCGCCTGGGTCCTGCTCTACGGGGCCGGGCTCGTCTAGATCGGGAACCCCGGTCTAGGCGAGGAAGCGCAGCACCGCTTCCGCCGCGGCCTCGGCGGCGTCGACGGTCACGGTGTGCCCGGCGCCCTCGATCGACTGGATCTCGGTGGGCCCCGCGATGCCGTCGGCGAAGCGTTTGGCGTAGCTCGCCGGGACCACCCGGTCCTCGCTCCCCCAGAGAAGGAGCGTGGGGCAGGTGATGCGGTGGAGGCGCTTCTTCAACCCGCGGTCGCCGAGGGGCCAGATCAAGCGCGCGCACGACTCGACCGCCCGGTAGGCCACGAGCTCGTAGTCGGCGGTCGCGTCCTCGTCCCCGTCCGGCGCAGCGTGGACGGCGTTGAAGGCCTCGAGGTTGTTGGACACGAAACCCGCGATGTCCGCCGCCCGCTGGGCGAAGGGATTCTGAAAAGGCTCGGCCGGGTCGAAGAGCCCCGCCGCCCCGACCAGCACGAGCTTGCGGATGTGCTGCTCCGAGAACGCGGCGAGCTCCGCGGCCAACATCCCACCCGCCGACTCGCCGAGCAGGTCGGCGCCCTTCACACCGGCGGCCTCGAGCAGGTCGAGACCCATGGTGATCCAGTCGGTGGTGTCGTCGAGCTCGTGGTGACCCGGGTTGGAGCCCGGATAGCCCGGCTGCGAGATCAGCACGACCTTGCGCTGTCGCGACACGAGTTCCATGAACGGCGACCAGCGCTGGTAGCCGGCGCCCCCCGCGAAGATCGCGAGGGTCTCGCCCGTGCCCTTCTCCCAGACCCGACAGGTGCCGCCGAGCGGGATCTGGACGTGCCGCTCGGCGACGTCTTCGGGCGCCGGAAGCTCGCTCACAGGGTCACCTCGCGCGGCGTCGCCCGCTTGGCGGTGTCGAGGGGCTGGGGCCACCAGCGGTTCTCCCACTCGTCCTCGAAGAGACCGTCGAGCTGGGGCTTCACCTTCTGGGCGTACATCTCGGTGTTGTAGTAGGCGAGGTCCTTGTTCATGTTGCCGAACTGGAGGAGCAGCATCATCTGCCCCACGTTCAGCTCGACGGCGACCTCGCGCAGCTTCTCGGCGACCTGGTCGGGGCTCCCGATGATCACGTAGCCCTTGTCGACCATCTCCTCGAAGGTCGGCATCGCGTGCTCTTCGATCACCTTCTGCGCCGCCTTCACCGCGGCCTGCTGGACCTGGGAGACGACCTTCGAGCGCACCGTCGCCTCGGTGATGTAGCCCGGCGGGTTGGCCCAGCGCGGGTCGACGTGGAGACAGCGGTTGTAGAAGTACTCCGCCGGCTCCCGGTAGAGCTTGAGGGCCTCCTCTTCGGTGTCGGCGACACCCACGAACTGGAGGAAGCCCGCCCGGAAGGGATTGCGGTCCTTGCCGAGGCGCTCCATCTCCTCCCAGAACCCGTCGAGGGTGGCGCGACCCGCTTTGTAGCCGAAGTAGGAGAGGTAGGCGTAGACGTAGTCCATCTCCGCGCACC
The DNA here is from genome assembly GCA_028284525.1 of Myxococcota bacterium. GTDB lineage: Bacteria > Myxococcota_A > UBA9160 > UBA9160 > PR03 > JANQRO01. The sequence continues at coordinate 2,023 of JANQRO010000160.1, forward strand.
AGTGCCAGGTCTCCACCGAGCCACCGCCCGGGATCCAGATCGGGGGATGGGGCTTCTGGAGCGGGCGCGGCCACGGGTTCACCCAGCCCTGCTGGTTGTAGCGGCCGTTGAAGGCGAAGGTGCTCTCGTCGGTCCAGCACTGCTTCACCAGATCGTGGGCCTCGTAGTAGCGCGAGCGCAGCATGCTCGGGTTCTGGCTGTACGCGTAGCAGGTGTCGAAGGGCGTCCCGACCGGGAAGCCCGCGATGAGACGCCCGCCCGAGATCACGTCGAGCATGGCGAATTCTTCGGCGACGCGGGTCGGCGGGTTGTAGAGCGCGAGCGAGTTGCCCATCACGCAGAGCGCCGCCTTCGAGGTGCGCCGCGACAGCGCCGCCGCGATGACGTTGGGCGAGGGCATCAGGCCGTAGCCGTTGCTGTGGTGCTCGTTGCAGCAGATACCGTCGAAGCCCTGCTGCTCGGCGAACTCGAGTTCGTCGAGGAAGTCGTTGTACATCCCGTGGGCCTTCTCGGGATCGAAGAGCTTGGCGTCGATGTCGACCCAGACCGAGTCGTGTTCCTCGGTAAACGAGGGCGGGAGGTCGGTGTAGGGCATCAGGTGGAACCAGAGCTGTTTCACGGCGTGTCCTCCGAAGCGTCAGGGGTGGTGGCCGCGCCGCCGAGGCGCAGCAGCTCACTGCGAAAGACCTCCCCCGCGTGCGAGCGGGAGCGGTCGTCGTCGAAAAAGGCGTTGGTGCTCAGACCGACGAGGAGCCCGAGGGCGATCTCGCCCGCAGACTCGGCGCTGCGGCGGGGCAGGTCGGCGTCGAGGAAGAGCTCGACGAAGAACTGGCGCAGCGCCCGGTCGAGGTGCTTCTTGATGCCGCGGACGCCGTCGTTGTGCACGGCGACGCCAAAGATCTCGAAGTACACCCCCGAGCTCTCCTGGCTGAACTTCGGGTGTTCGAAGAAGTAGGTCACGACGGCGTCGATGCGCTCGAGGGGGGGCTTGTCGGCCAGGGGGAGCACGTCCCGGAGCAGCTCGTCGCAGAGCTCCTGGAAGTGGTGCTCGAGCACCGCCGCCTTGCCCTCGAAGTAGTAGTGGACGTGGCTCGGGGACATCCCCGCCGCGCCCGCGATGTCGGTGAGCGTGGTCGCGGCATAGCCGCGCTCCCGGATGCTGGCGTCGAGGGCCGCCGCGATTTGCGACCGGCGTTCGGCGGCGTTGGGCCGGTTGCGCCCGCGTCGGGAGCGTCCGGTCGCCGCGCGGGTGGCCTCCGGTGTCGTCCCGTGTTCCGCCGCCGTAGAGTGCTTGTCGGATTCGCGCATCGTCGACTCGGAGCCGCAAGCCTACACCCGTTTTGAAGGCCCTTCAAAGTCCGTGCGACTCGCCTCTCCGGCCCGGCTCGCCATGCGTTCCCCCAGGGGTCGCTGTATGCTCCGCCCTCGCTACCCCGAGACCCCAGAGGTCCAGTATCGCGCCCCGGCGCGGCGGCGGACCCTACGAGGAGATCGCCATGCCCGAGTTCTGCACCACCTCGACCGACGGCCGGATCCTGACCGTCACCATCAATCGCCCCGAGGTGATGAACGCGTTGCACTGGAAAGCCAACCAGGAGCTGTCCGACGTCTTCGACGAATTCGAGGCCGATGACGATCTCTGGATCGCGATCATCACCGGCGCCGGAGACCGCGCCTTCAGCGCCGGCAACGACCTCAAGTTCCAGGCGGCCGGCAACGAGCTCAAGGTGGTCGGCAAGGGCTTTGGCGGCATCACCAGTCGCTTCGACAACGACAAGCCGATCATCGCCGCGGTCAACGGCGTCGCGATGGGTGGCGGTTTCGAGATCGTGCTCGCCTGCGACATCGTGGTGGCGTCCGAGAACGCGGTGTTCGCGCTCCCCGAGCCGCGCGTGGGACTCGCCGCGTTGGCCGGTGGCATGCAGCGTCTGCCCCGCCAGATCGGCATGAAGCGCGCGATGGGCATGCTCCTCACCGGCCGGCGTGTGCCCGCCACCGAGGGGGCGGAGCTCGGGTTCGTGAACGAGGTCGTCCCCCACGACGAGCTGATGGCCGCCGCCCGACGCTGGGCCGGCCAGATCCTCGAGTGCGGTCCCCTCTCGGTGCGCGCCAGCAAAGAGGTGGCCTACAAGAGCTTCGACATGGCCTCCCTCGAAGAATCGATGCGCGCCCACTACCCCTCGGTCTCGACCCTCATGAAGAGCGAAGACTTCGTCGAGGGCCCCAAAGCCTTCGCCGAGAAGCGCACCCCGAACTGGAAGGGGAAGTAGCAGCGTCGGCGGAAACCCGAGTCTTCGGCTGGTTTCGAAGGCGGTTGCCCGACGGCGACGAGGAGAGAGCTACTCGGGCGGTTGCACGAGGGCGTCCAGCAGCACGCCCTCCCGAAGCCCCCAGTCGCAGAGCGTCAGCGGGCTCGCGTCGAGGGCCCGCATCACTTCGCGGAGGATCAGCGCGCCGGTCGGCAGCAGGTCGGCGCGGTTGCGCGACATGCCGCGCATCAAGAGACGCTCCTCGTGGGTGCTCGAGGCGAGCCGCTCGCTGAGTCGCGCGATCCGCTTTCGGGTGAGTCGGCCCGGCTGGCGGAGCTGGCCGCTGCGCCGGGCGCGTTCCTCGTCCGCCAGCCGGGAGAGCGCGCGGATCGTGCCTCCGGTGGCGATGCAGCGGTCGGGCCGGGCGCCGGCGATCGCCTCGATGTGGGGTGCGAGGGCCTGGCGCACACGCTGGCGGATGGCGTCGGCTTCGACCTCTCGAATCGGATCGCCCTGCACCATCTCGCGGTGGAGACGCGCGACCCCGAGACGCAGCGTGGCCTCGTACTCGATCGCGTCTTCGCTCCCCGTCGCGATTTCGAGGCTCCCGCCGCCCAGGTCGAGGGCGAGCACGCGTTCGTTCTCGAGTGCCAGACGTTGGCGGAAGGCGCGGTAGATCAGCCGCGCCTCTTGCTCACCACTCAGGACCGACACCGGCGCGCCGAGGGTGCGCCCGATGCGGTCGGCCAGCGCGGCACCGTTGCTCGCGTCGCGAAGCGCCGCGGTGCCGACCGGGAACAGACACTCCACCTTTTCGCGCTCGGCGAGCTCCCGGAGCTCTCGCGCTACGGCGCTCGCGCTCTCGCACACCTCGTCGGGAATCGACTCGTGCTCGGCGATCACCGCGCCGAGACGCAGCATCACCTTCTCGCGCACCACCGGCTCGATCTCCCCGCTCTGTCGCACGTCCGCGATCAGCAGGTTGAACGAGGTGCTGCCGAGGTCGAGGACCGCGGCGCGACGGCTTTCCTGGGGTTCGTGCGCCAGACGCAGGCGGCCCCGCTTTCGGTTGCCCACGGGCTCGAGATAGCGCGCGATCGTCGGGGTGTACCCCGGCCCCTCGAGCACCCAGACCGAACCCTTCTGACAGGGGATCCCATCCCGCTCGGCGTCGCGGGGATCGAGCTCGAACACCCGGATCAGCGACTCGATGATCTCCCGGTGGGTGCAAAAGACGGCGGCGCCTTCGCGAAAGCCGGGCATCAGCTCGAGGACGCGCTGCACGTCTTCGCCGCGGTCGAGACGGTCGTCGATCTCCACCGAGCGCCCGGTCGCCCGCACCACCGGAGCGAGGGTCTGTTGGCAGCGCAGCGAGGGCCCACACACCAACCGCTCGATCTCCTCCGCCTCGAGGATCCCGGCCACGGCGTCGGCCTGTCGCAGCCCGACGTCGTTCAACGGGCGCAGCTGGGCTTGACCGTTCCATTCGCGGCGCGGCACCGCGAGGCCGTGGCGAACCAGAAAAAGCTTCATCGACCGAAGTTCCGAGCGCTGCTCACGGCGCGAGGGAACGCCGTTTGATTCGTTCGCTGATGCGTTTGTCGCTCGGGGGAGCGCGGCAACGATAGCCCCTTCAGTCCCGCCGGGCCGGTGTTTCCGCGAGGGTGGTCTGGGCGCCGACGCCGACGCGGGTCGGCACGCGGGCCCAGCTGCCATCGGCCGCGAGCTGCCACGACAGGGTGTCGTCGGCGAGCAGGGTCGCGAGGATCCGCTCGAGACGCTCTTGGTGCTGGGGGTCGTCGGCGGGGATCACCACCTCGACCCGGGCGTCGAGGTTGCGCGTCATCCAGTCGGCGGAGCCGAAGAAATAGCGGTACCCGCGGGCCTCGCTGCCAAACCGGAAGATTCGCGAGTGTTCGAGAAAGCGTCCGAGCACCGAGCGCACCCGGATGCGGTGGGACATCCCGGGTACGCCGGGGCGCAGACAACAGATGCCCCGCACGATGAGCTCGATGTCGACACCGTCTTCCGACGCCTCGTAGAGCGCGTCGATCATGTCGGGGTCGGAGAGGGAGTTGCACTTGACGACGATGTTGCCGTCGGGCGCCGCGCGCTCTTCCGCGATCAGGTCCATCAGCGCGGGGCGAAGCCCGTCGGGTGCGACCAGCAGTCGGCGGTAGTCGGGCTGTTGCGAGAAGCCGGTCAGGTGGTTGAAGAGGTCCGCCAGGTCGGCACCGAGCTCCTCGGAGGCGCTCAGCAGTCCGAGGTCCTCGTAGAGCCGGGCGGTCACCGGGTTGTAGTTCCCCGTGCCCAGGTGGCAGTACCGTCGCAGGCCGTCTTCTTCCTGACGGACCACCAGAGCGGCCTTGGCGTGGGTCTTGAGGCCCACCAGTCCGTAGACGACGTGGACCCCGGCCTCTTCGAGACGGCGCGCCCACTCGATGTTGGTCTGCTCGTCGAAGCGCGCCTTGAGCTCCATCAGCGCCACGACCTCTTTGCCCGCCTGCGCCGCCTTCATCAGCATCCGCGTGATCGGGTTCTCGGCGCCCTGTCCGGTGCGGTAGATCGTGTGCTTGATCGTGAGGACATCGGGGTCCGCCGCCGCCTGTGAGAGGAACGCTTCCACCGAGTGGGCGAACGAGTCGTAGGGGTGGTGCACCAGCACCTCGTGTTCGCGCAGCGTGGCGAAGATGTCCTTGCTGTCGTCGCGGAGTGCCTCGGGGATCCGCGGGCTCTGGGCGGGGAAGAAGAGCTCCGGACGATCGAGCCGACAGAGCTGGTCGAGGTCGCCGAGGGCCAGCAGCCCGCGACCGCGGTACACGTCCTCGGGCTCGAGCTCGAGCTCGCGGGTGAGGAGCTCGAGCATCTCCGGGGTGGTCTCGTCGTGCACCTCGAGACGCACGGCGTCGCTCATCCGGTGGCGGCGGTGCAGCCCCGACTCCACCGCCTCCATCAGATCGACCGCGTCCGCTTCTTCGAGGGCCAGGTCGGCGTCTCGGGTCACCCGGAAGAAGGAGTGGGCGACGATCTCCATCCCCGGGAAGAGGGAGGGGAGGTGCTCTGCGATCAACCGTTCGATCGGCAGGAAGCGGTGCGCGCCTCCCAGCGGGACGAAGCGCGGAAAGAGCGGTGGTACCTTGACTCGGGCAAAGCGCATCGCTCGCACCCGCGGGTGACGCACCGAGACGGCGAGGTTGAACGAGAGGTTCGACACGTAGGGGAAGGGGTGGGCCGGGTCGACGGCCAGGGGCGTCACGACCGGGAAGATCTGCTCCTCGAAGATCTGCGCCGCCTCGCGACGCTCGCGTTTGCGGAGCTCGCCCCACTCGAGGATCTCGATGCCCTCCGCGGCGAGCTCGGTGAGGAGCTCCTTGCCCCCGATCCGCTCGGCGTTCGCGACCTGGGTGAGCACCTGGGCGCGCACCCGATCGAGCTGCTCGTCGGGACGCAGGCCGTCGGGGGACAGGGTGGTGAGCTGGGCTTCGTAGCGGGCGTTCAGGAGCGCGACCCGGACCTGGAAGAACTCGTCGAGGTTGCGGCAGGCGATCGAGAGGAAGCGGACGCGCTCCAGGAGCGGTAGCTCGGGCAACTCGGACAACGCGAGCACGCGGTCGTTGAAATCGAGCCAGGAGAGCTCGCGGTTGAGAAAGCGGCGCGGGTCCGAAGCGTTCACGAGGCGTTGTCCTCTACCGGCAACGCTGCCGTCCGCCCCCGGTTTTGACGACCGACCACCGTGACGTTTGGGTGAAGTTCGCTCCGGCACGTCAGCTCCAGAAGGGTCGGGTGCGCTCGAAACGCGCCCACAGTTTATCGAGGTGTCGGAGCGCGTCCTCGGCGCCGCGGGCCGTCCATCCCTCCACCAGCCCCGTCGCGCGGAGGGCCTCGGGCGGCGCCTTGGGGCCCATCCATTCGATCAGGAGATCGAGGAGCTTGCGCGCAGCCGCCACGTCGTTCAAGTGGCCGAGCACGTCCTGCAGCGCCGCCAGACGGCGGGCGTAGCGAACACCCGCCTTGCGATGGTGGAGGTCGGTGAGAAACTCCGCCCCGTAGCGGACCTTCTTGAGATGGATGCGGAGCGCGTGCTTCTCGTCGAGGGTCGAGCTGGGAAGACGTCGGCCGAGCTTGTGGGCCTTGCGGTGGAGCGGACGGAGCAGCGCGCGGCTCTCCTCCCGGGCGTCTCGGAAGAGCCGGGCGCCGTCTTCCGAGAGGGGCTGATGGAGCCAGCCCTGGCTGGCGTACCAGCGCCCCAGCTCGAGGACGAAGCGGGCGTAGCGCGGCGAGTCGAGGTGCTCGCGCAGCTGGACCTGGCTCGCATCGCGGAGGGTCTGGGCGTCGTCGCGAAGCCGTTTGAGCCCCGGGTGGTCCGAGAAGCGCGCCGCCAGGGGCCCCAGGGGCTCGCCCAGGAAGACGTCGAGGTCGCGCACGAAGCCGAGCCCGCCCGCCAGCCAGCGCGCCTCGGCGCGCAACGGCGCCATCGATTCGCGCGGGAGGACCCGGCGAAACATCGAGAAGGCGGCCCGGAGCCGGCGCAGGGCGACGCGCATCTGATGAACGCCCTCCGGGTCGATCCCGATTCGCGCCACCTCCTC
>JANQRO010000164.1 GCA_028284525.1 Myxococcota bacterium
CTGCGCGACGCGGAGCGCGACGCCGTGCTCGCCCAGCTCGACCACCGCGAACGTGGTGGCTACCAACGCGTCGAGACCCGGCTCCAATTTCGGCGCGGCGGCGCGGAAGCAAACGCGCTGTTCTACCTCGCGACCCCCGCCAATCCCAACTTTCTCGGGCCCGCGCCGGTGGAGGCGATCGCCGCCCAGATCCGCGCTGCCGTCGGGCCGAGCGGGCCCAACCCCGAGTACCTGACCGAGCTCGCGCGCTTCCTACGCACCCACGGCGCCGACGAGCCCCACGTCTTCGAGCTCGAGCGGGCCCTCGGCGACGCGGCGCCGCGTTGACGGCGCTCGCGTTGCGCAGCGCCGACGACTGTACCCGTCTCATCGAGGCGACCTACGGCGACCCGGCGCTCGCCGCCGTCTCGGTCCTCCACACAACGGCCGTGTGGATGGATCCCTCGGGTCGCTCGCTCACCCTGCGGATCGGTCCCGACACCCCCCGCAGCCCCCGAGACCGCTTCGTCCTCGGGCTCGCCCGAGCGCGCTGCGACGCCGTCCTCACCACCGGCCGGATCCTCCGGGCGGAGCCGGCGTTGCGACACCGGTACCTGGACGAGGCGGTCGGCGACGCCGCGCTCGCGGCGTGGCGGAGAGCGGCGATCGGACGCGCCGACCGTCCCGAAACCGTCATTCTCACCGGCGGAGCAGCGGTCGATTTTCGCCACCCGATCTTTCGCGACGGGGCCCCGGTCACGCTCTTCACCGGGGAAGCGGCCGCCGCCGCGCTGCGCCCCAGCGCGCCGCCCGGGGTGCGGGTGCTGGGGGATCCCGCGCCCAGTGCGCGCCGCGCGCTGGAGGCGCTCGGCGGAGAAGGAAAGAGCGTGTGTGTCGAGGCGGGCGCCTCGAGCAGCGCGGCGCTCTACGACGCGCCACCTCGGGTCGGGGAGCTCATGCTCTCGACCTTTCTCGGGGAGGCGTTGCCCGGGGCGCTGCGCGGCCCGCGCTTCGAGATGGATCGTGTCGCCGCGATCGGCATGCAGCGCGTCGGTTCGGGCGAGGTGCGCGAAGCCAGCGGCCCGTGGCGTTTCGAGCGCTACCGAATCGTGTGACGGGCGGAACGGGAGAGCGGCCCGCGGTGCGCCAGCAACTGACCGGGCCCGAAGCGATCCGCGCCGCGCTCCGCGGGGCGACGCCGCCGCGGCTGCTCCTGGCGGCCCGCAGGGCGGACGCCACCGATCCGACCCTCGAGACGTTGTGCGAGGAGGCCGTGGAGCGCGGCGTTCCCGTCGAGCGCGTGTCCACCAACGACCTGCGCCGCATGGCCGCCGTCCGCCCTCCGCCGCAGGTGCTGGCCCTGTGTGGTCCCGACCCGGTCCGGCCCTTCGACGAGCTCCTGGCAGCGCCGGGCGCGCTCTGGCTCCTGGCCGGGGTGACCTACGCCGGCAACGCCGGCTACGCGATTCGCAGCGCCGAGGTGTCCGGTGCCGCCGGCATCGTCCTCGACGAGCGCTTCGACCCGAGCGAGCGCAAACGCGCCCTGCGCTTCTCGATGCACGCGGAGCGTTTCTTCCCGGTGCACTGGCGCGGCGCGGCCGAGGTGGTGGGCGCCGCCCGGCAGGCGGGGCGCCCGGTGGTGGCGATCGAGGACGTCGGCGATCGCGCGCCCTGGGAGGTCGACCTGCGCGGGTCGCCCCTCCTGGTGATCGGCGGCGAGCGGGATGGCATCGACGGAGCGCTGCTCGCCCGGGCCGACGCGGTGGTGCGGATCCCGATGCGGGGCTTCGTGCCCGCCTACAACCTCCAGGCCGCGATGGCGGTCGTGATGGGAGAGCGGCTGCGCCAGGAGGGCTAGGCTGCGACGCCGTGGCCCGTGCTCCCGACCCGCGACCGAAGGCTCCCACGGAGCCGCAGGGTCCCGCGGCGGACTGGGGCGCCACCCTCGACGCCCTGGTGGCGGGCGACCGGATCGCCTTCGCCCGCTTCAACCGACTCGTGACCGGCTTTCTCACCCAGTTCCGCGCCTACGACTTCGAGGCCGACTGGGACGATCTGCGCCAGGAGGTGCTGATGTCGGTGGTGCAGAACGCGCGCTCGGGACGTCTGCGCGAGCCCGAGGCGCTGGTCGGCTACGTCCGCGCGATCGCGCGCAACAAGTTCGTCGACCGGCTGAAGCGCAAGCTGCGACGCGGCGAGGGCGCCACCCTGCCCTGGGAGGAGGAGATCGAGCGCAGCCCCGCGGTCGGGGCGCCCGGGTACGAGCCGGGGACGGATCCCGCGATCACGCGCGATCTCCGCGCGGCGATCGCCGCCCTCGACGCCCGCGACCGCGAGCTCATCGAACGGGTGTACCTGCGCGGCGAGACCTACGAAGAGGCGAGCCGAGCGTCGGGGGTCGCCCTCGGCACGCTGAAGCGTCGTCTGCGCGAGGGGCTTCGAAGCCTGCGACGCCAGCTCGACGGGCCCGGAGGAACCGGATGATCCGATTTCCCGTTCCCGGCCGACTATCGTGGGGACTCCCGAAGCCGGAGGTGTCGCTCTGAGCTGCCGCCGCTACGAAGAGATCGACTGGGCGGCCTTCCTGCGCGACCCGCGGGACGGCAGCTTCGACGCGTTTCGCGCGCACTACCCCGAATGCCCCGAGTGCGCGGCCGAGGTGCGTCGCTACGGCGAGCTCCTGGCGGGCGTGGAGGCGCTGTCCGAGGGGCACCGCCACCCGAGTCCGGAAGAGCTCGAGGTCTTCGAGCGCGCCCCGGCCGAGCTCGCTCCGGAGCGAAGCGACTACGTCGCCGCCCATCTGCGTCACTGCGCGAGCTGCGCCGACGAGCTCCACGCCCTGCGCGGGCATCGCCCCGACGAGGTCATCGCCGCGGCCGCGCCCCCCTCTCCCGCTCGCCGCTTCAACGCGTGGCGCTGGAGCCCGGTCTTCGGCCTGGTGCTGGTCGGGGTGCTCTTGGTTCCGGCGCTCTACCGCAGCGTCGGGCCCGGCCCCGCGTCGCGTCCGACGTCCCCCTCCGAGCTCGACACGGCCCAGACCCGCGACCGCGAATTCGCCCAGCGCCCTGCGGCGAACGCCCCGGTGGCGAAGCGACCGGTCCCTCTCGAGGCGCAACGCGAGGGCGGCCCCGCGGCGCTGGAGAGCGCCGAGGCCGAGGAGCTCCCGGCCCTCGCCCGCGCGCCCGCCGCTCCCCCGCGTTCCGATCTCGGCGCGCCGGGCGGCGCGCGCCCGGACGCGGCGCGCGCGCGGGCGGCGTCTGCGAAGTCCCTCGCCGACAGCGATGCCC
>JANQRO010000171.1 GCA_028284525.1 Myxococcota bacterium
CTGCGCAGCGGACCCCAGTCGGCGGGCTCGGAGCCCGGCCCGGCCTGCTACGGCCGCGGCGCAGCGAGCCGGCCTCGTCGATCCAGGCGATCGAGCCGCCGCCGGCGCCGATCGTCTTCACGTCGATGCTCGGGAAGCAGATCGGCGAGCCGTACTCGATGTACCAGTCGCGGGTCAGCGTCGACTCGCGGTCGAGGACGATCGAGACGTCGCAGCTCGTCCCCCCCATATCGAGGCCGATCGTGTTGTCGAACTCGCAGAGGGTGCCGATGTAGCGACTCGCGAGGGCGCCGGCGGCGATCCCCGAGCCCGCCAGCCGCCCGGCGTGCTGCGCAGCGCTCTGCGGCGTCATCACCCCGCCCCCGCTGTGGAGCAGCAAGAGGTCGCTCCGGTAGCCGCGCTCGCGCAGGGCGTCGTTGAAGCGCAGGGCGTACTCGCCCACCACCGGGCGCAGCGCCGCATTCACCGCGGTGGTGGAGAACCGCTCGTGCTCAAAGATCTCCGGAAGCACCTCCGAGGAGGTCGACACGGGCACCCCCGGGAGCTCGGTCTCGAGGATCTCCTTCATGCGCCGCTCGTTCTCGCCGTTGGCGTAGGCGTTCATGAAACAGACGGCGATCGTCTCGACCCCGCGGCGGCCGAGGATGCGCGCCACCTCGCGGGCCTCGTCCTCGTCGAGGGCCTGGGTCACGTGGCCAAAGGTGTCGACCCGCTCGCTCACCGGCAGCCGATCGCGGCGCCGAATGTAGGGCGGCGGGTTGTCCTGGTAGGCGTCCCAGAGATCTTCCTTGGTGGAGCGCCCGATCTCCACGACGTCGCGAAAGCCCCGGGTCACCACCATCGCCGCCCGCGGCAAGCGCCGCGTGATCAACGCGTTGGTGGCCACCGTGGTGCCGTGGGAAAAGAGGGTCACGTCCTCGAGGGAGACGCCGGCCTTGGCCAGCGACGCGAGGGCGCCCTGGATCGGGTCGGCCGGGGTGCTGGGCACCTTGCCGATGCGAATCTCGCCACTGCGCTCGTCGAGGACGCAGAGGTCGGTGAAGGTGCCGCCGATGTCGACGGCCACGCGGAGATGGGTCACAGCGAGCTCCCGGGCGACCGCCGGCGGCCGTTCGCGGGCGGGTCCCGACAGCATAGACGCCGCGTTCGTCGCGCGGCAGCCCGGCGGCCGATCTCCGCGCTTACGCGGCGTCCTCGGCGTCCGATGCGGAGAGGGAGAGAGGTCGCACCGGCACCAGGAGGACGAGGAGCACGGCGCCCACGAAGCAGGCGAGGGCGGCGGTGTAGAAGGGCGCGGCCCAGTCGCCGGTCTGCGCGACGACGAAGCCCGCCACGATCGGGCTCACGAAGCCGCCGAGGTTCCCGCCGAAGTTGCAGATGCTCGCGATCGAGCCGGCCTGGCTCGCGTCGAGCTCGACGGGAATGCTCCAGTACGCGACCAGACCCAAGGTGGTGGCGAACTGGAAGCCGGCGAAGGCCCACACCGCACTCGTCGGCGAGTCGACCCACACAGCCAGGGCGAGGAAGGGCGCCGACGCCGCGATCAACACGGCTGGCACCCCCTTGCGCGCCCAGGTGGCGCTCACGCCCCGGCGCAGCAGACGGTCGGAGAGCGCGCCGCCCCCGAGGACGCCGACGAGACCCCCGGCAACGGGGAGCATTCCCACCCAACCCATCTGCTGCAGGGTGAACTCCCGCGCCTGGACCAAGTAGGTCGGCAACCAGACGATCACCATGGTGAGGGCGTAGGCCCAGAAGAAGTAGGACAGCGAGAGCCCCAGCACGGCCCGGGCGCTCACGAGGACCCGCAGGGGCACCACGCGCGCCGGGCCCGAGGCCGGGGCCTGCGACCCCGCCGCTTCTTCCGCCGGCGGGCGGTCCGAGCCGATCGACCACCACGCCGCGATCCATACGAAGCCCACCAGTGCGTTCGCGTAGAAGACCGCGGGCCACGAGAAGGCGCCGATGATCCAGGTCGAGATCGGGTACGCGATGAGCTGCCCCGCGAACACCCCGGAGACGGCGATCATCTGCGCGATCCCGAGCTCGTGTCGCGGCACCCAGCGGGCGTTGATCACCGTGGTCGCGGGGAGGCTCGCGGCCTCGAAGACGCCCACGAGGAAGCGCAACGCGAGCATCAGAAAGAACCCGTGCGCGCCGAGAGGAGTCAGCAGCGTGAAGAAGGACCAGCCAAAACACGCACACGCCAGCAGCGTCTTCGGGCTCCAGCGGTCGGCCAGACGACCGCTCGGGATCATGAAGAGCGCGTACCCGCACACGAAGGCCGAGAACACCACGCCGAAGAGCGCGGTGTCCCAGCCGAGCTCCGGCATCATCACCGGTGCCGCGATCGAGATGTTCACGCGGTCGATGTAGTTGACCAGCGAGAGCAGGAAGAGCAGCAGCAGGATCGTGTAGCGCGGGGGCCAGCGCATGGCGGGTCGCTTCGCGCTGCGAGAGGGGCGCCCTACCCCTTCACGACCGACGCAAAGGCCTCGAGCTCGCGGCGGATGTCCCGACCGGCCGGCTGGAACGCGATCTCGGTGGTGCCCTCGGCTTCGAGGGCGGCGACCCGGTCGCGCCACGCGGCGCGCTCGAGAGCGAGACCGTTGTTCGCCAGCAGCTCGCCGGTGACAAAGACGCGGTCGTGGTCGTTGACACCGACCAGGTGTCCGTCGTGCATCACCAGGTGACGCGACGCTTCGGGGATCGACTGGTACGACTGCAACCAGTCCTCCCCGGCGCTGACCGTCTCGAGCACCTTGTGTTCCACGGCGTAGTGGAACGCCACGGCGCCGCCGTGACCCGCCGCGTCGAGGGCCCGCTCGCTCCCCGGGTCCTCGCCGTCCTCGAGGACCGTCCCGAGGATCAGCGAGACGCACCACTCGAAGCCCGGAAAGGCGCTGAAGGGCGCGAAGACCCCGTCGGCCTCGGCCTTCGCCGCGGCGATCCCCTTGGGCCCCCCGGCGGCGTAGACGAAGGGCACCTCGATCGGACGCTCCGCGCCGTAGCCGGGCCAGTGGAGCATCTTGATGGGCGCGCCCTCCCACTCGACCTCCTCGCCGCGCAAGAGCGCACGCAGCACCCGGACGTAGTTCGACACGTAGGACCAGGTGAGCGGTCGCTGGCCCATGCTCACGCAGGCGGTGAAGCCCGTACCGATCCCCACCGTGACCCGCTCGGGGCCCGCCGCGTCCACGAGGGTCGCGATCGCCGCGGCGTTGGCCATCGGGTGGCGCAGGTGCGGCACCAGCACCCCCGTGCCGAGACCGATCGTCCGGGTGCGCTCCGCCGCCCGACAGAGCTGCACCCACACGTCGGGATAGAGCGCGGGCGAGTCGTAGAACCAGGCGCGCTCGTAGCCCAGATCTTCGGCGATCCGCGCGTGTTCGGGGCTGTCGAGAGACGTCGCAAAGGCGCAGGCGAGCTTGAGGGTCATAGGCACTCCATCGCGGGGTGGGGCCGAGACGGTAGCAGCCCCCGATTCGGCACCGCCCGCTCGTTGCGGACGAACTTCGCCGGGGTCCCCTGTTTCGACGAGGATCGCGATATGGACCTACCATTGGACGATGGAGTGCTCCGGGTGCGGACACACCAACGCCGATTCGGCGAAGTTCTGCAACGAATGCGGGACGCGGCTTTCCGAGCGGACTGGAGCCGAGCGCCGTCAGGTCACCGTGCTGTTCTGCGATCTGGTCGAATCGACACAGCTATCCCAGCGCCTCGACCCAGAGGATCTTCGAGAGGTCGTCCAAGCCTTCCAGAATGCGGCCACGGAGGCGATCGCGCGCTACGAGGGTCACGTGGCGCAGTATTTGGGCGACGGAATCCTCGTGTACTTCGGATACCCCGTCGCCCACGAGAACGAAGCCGAACGCGCGATTCGGGCGGGCCTCGATGTCCTGGACGATCTACAGCGGCTCAATCGAACTCTCGATGAGCGTTTCGCCGTGCGCCTCGAAGCGCGGATCGGAATTCATACGGGCAGTGCCGTCGTCGGCGAAATCGGCAGCGGCGACAAGCGCGAAACCCTTGCGATGGGCGACGCCAGCAACATCGCCTCGCGACTCCAGGAGATTGCCACCCCCAATTCCGTCTTCGTCAGCCAGGCCACGCATCGGCTTGCGTCGAGGCGCCTGCGTGCAGAACCCCTAGGCGAGCGAACCCTCAAAGGCATCGCCGCGCCCGTTGCGGTGTTTCGCGTACTGGAGATCTCCGCACTTCCAGAGAGCGCTGACGCGTCGCGCGGCGGGGCTGATCGCACTCCTCTCGTTGGACGCGACCAGGAGATCGGCATGTTGCTCGACCGCTGGGAGCGAGCCGCCGAGGGCGAAGGCCAGACTGTGCTGGTTTCGGGAGAGGCGGGGGTCGGCAAGTCGCGCCTGCTGAGGGAATTCCGGAGCCGGATCGATCACGCAGGGTCTCTCTGGCTCGAGTGCCACGGCAATGCCCTCACGCAAGGAAGCCCGTTCTCGGCGGTTGCCGACCTTATCCATCGCGGGCTCGGGTTGGCCGTCGGCGCCTCGGACGAGGACAAACAGGCGGCCCTCGAACAGGCGTTGAACGCCGTGGGGTTGCCCCTCCAGCCCACCGCGTCGTTGCTCGCTCCGTTGCTGTCGTTGCGGCCTGGACGCGGCCTCCCACCGCTGACTCCCGACCTCCAGCGGAAACGGACAATCGAGGCGTTGGTAGCCTGGCTCCTCGCTCTTGCAGACCGTCGACCCCTCGCGCTCGTCATCGAAGACCTCCACTGGTGCGACCCCTCGAGCCTCGAATTCCTTGATGCGGTCGTCGCGCAGTGTCCGGCGGCTCCGCTCCTCGCCATCGCGACTCACCGGCCGGAGTACGCTCCGCCGTCGCCAGAGCGAGCCGCTGTCAGCCGACTCCGGATTCCTCGTCTGCGAACACGCCAGGCCGAGCGGATCGTCCGCGCCGTGGCCGATGGCCGTGGATTGGAAGAGGAAATCGTGGCGGAGATCGTCGCACGGTCTGACGGCGTTCCGCTGTTCCTGGAGGAGCTGACGAGCTCGATTGTCGAGGCCAACGACGGCGACGCCGTCGTCCCGTCGACCCTCCAGGATTCGTTGATGGCGCGGCTGGACAGGCTCGGCACCGCGAAGGAGGTCGCTCAAGCCGCCTCTGTCCTTGGTCGCCGCTTCCCATTCGCCTTGCTCGAGGCCGTTGTCGCGATCGAACGCACGGATCTCGACGCGGGGCTTGCGCAGCTCGAAACCTCCGGGCTCTTATCCCGAAGGGGTTCGGGAGCCAACGCCGTCTTCGCCTTCAAACACGCCTTGATTCAAGACGTCGCCTACCAATCCATGCTGCGGAGGACTCGTCGAGAGCTCCACGCTCGAGCGGGGCGCGCGCTCGAAGAACGATTTCCGGAATGGTGCTCCGTGGACCCGGAGGTCGCCGCGCGCCACTTTGACACTGCGGGGATGGGGAGCGAAGCGATTGCCCACTACCAGCGAGCAGCCAAGCTTGCGGTCCGGCGTAGCGCCAATGCAGAAGCGCTCGGACACCTTCGACGCGCGTTGGAGTTGCTCTCGGGTGTGGATCCGAAGATCCGGGACCAAACGGAACTCCAGCTTCAAGTAGCGATCGGCGCTCCGCTGTTCCTGACGTTGGGGTGGGGCCACCCCGAGTACCGAGAGAGTACAGATCGCGCACACGAACTGGCGTCGACGGTTCCCGACACGCCACCGGTCGTTCGTTTCAACGCGCTCATGGGCAAAGCAGGGCGCGAGCTTCTCACGGGGGAATTCGATGCCGCGGAGCAGTCAACCGATCTTGCGCTCGAGCTGGCGGAACGAATCCGAGAGGAGGGAGCGTTTCTCGCTGCCTACGACGTCAACGCCCAGGCGAAGTACTTCCGTGGGGACTTCGCGAGCGCCATGGAAACGATCTCTCGAGCCGTAGCGCTCTACGAGCCTACCCAGCACGGCCCCCTCGCGTTTCGAGTTGGCACCGACCACGGTCTCTACGCCGGAGCGTACCGCTGCTCAGCACTCTGGAAGCTAGGGTACCCGGACCAAGCGTTGCGTCAGGCGGAGCGCACTCTCGCAACGGCAAGGGAACTCTCTCATCCTTTCTCTCTGGGCAGCGTTCTACTGATCACGTGTTTCGTTTACGAGCGGTGTGGAGAGATCGAGCAAGCCCGTGCCTGTGCGGACGAGGGGCATCAGATCTTCAAAGAGCTTGGTCAGAGCGTGTACCTCCCGTGGTCCATCTGCCTACGAGCCCACCTCGGCCGTGTTCCACGGGATCAGGCGGCCGGCGTGATCGCGGACCAAACGGCATCGATGAAACGAGAAGGCATCAAGACTCGGCTCTGCTCAATCGCGCTCTACGAGGCCGCAGCGCTGCGAGAGACCGGACGACCACGCGAGGCTCTAGCCGCTCTACACCGCGGCCTCGCTCTGGCAGACGAAACCGGCAACCACTTCGAAACGAGCGAGATCTATCGCGCGTTGGGCGATTGCCACGCCGAACTCGGCGAACCCGCCGCCGCTGGGGACTGGCTCAGGAGGGCGCTGCGCCTTGCACAGGAACAACAGGCGAGATCGTTCGAGCTTCGCGCCGCGATCAGCCTCGCTGACCTTTGTCGAAATCAGGGGGATTCCGACGCGGGGTACGCGCTCGTACGTCCGGTCTTCGATTGGTTCGAGGAGGGTCTTGGCACTCAAGACCTGATCTCGGCGCGCGAACTGTTGAACGCTCTTCGCTAGCGAGGTGGCGAACAAGGAGCGCCGCGCCACACGCCTCGGGCTGCCTCTCCGGGTAGACTCCCGTGCTGCGGCATACTCCTCCGGCGGAGGACCCATGAAGCTCTACTACGACCCGATCACCGTGAACTGCCGCAAGGTCGTGGCCGGCCTCGACCTGGTCGGCGCCTCCTACGAGGCCGAGACCCTCGACTACTTCGGGGGCGACCACAAACGCGACGCGTACACGAAGATCAACCCCAACGCCGAGCTTCCCGCGCTGGTCGACGGCGACCTCGTGCTCTGGGAGTCGAACGCGATCCTGGTCTACGGCGCCGAGAAGACGGGCAACACCGCCGCGTACCCCACCGATGCGAAGGTGCGCGCAGACATCCAGCGTTGGCTCCTCTGGGAATCGAACCGCTGGTTTCCCGCCTGCTATGTCTACCTGGTCGAGAACGTGGTGAAGGTCCTCTTCGACGAGACGCCGGACACGGCGCTCCTCGCCGCGCACGCGCCGACCTTCCACAAGCTCGCGGCGATCGCCGATGCCCACCTGGCGGGTCGCGACTGGTTCAGCGCCGACGCCGTCACGATCGCCGACATCGCGATGGCGGCGCCCATGCACCTGCACGGCGCCCAGAAGCTCCCCCTCGACGACTACGCCAACCTGCGCGCCTGGATCGAACGGGTCGAGACCCTGCCCTGCTGGAAGAGCTCGGACCCGGTGCCCCACATCGCGCCGGAGCTGCTCGCCAAGCTGGCCTAGACGCATCGCGCCAGCCCACGGGCAGCCGTCGGTGTCGCTAGGGAAGCGTCACCCCGCCGCCCGAGGTCACATAGGTCTGGCCGGTGATGAAGCTCGCCTCGTCGCTCAACAGGAAGTGTGTGAGCGCGGCGACGTCCTCCGGCGCGCCGGTGCGTCGCGCGGGGGTCTGGGAGACGATCCGCGCGCGGGTCTCGTCGGGCATGTCCTTGGTCATGTCCGTGTCGATCAACCCGGGCGCGATGCAGTTCACCCGGATCTCCGGTCCGAAGGCCACCGCGCAGCTCCGGGCGAACCCGGTGACGGCGGCCTTCGAGCTCCCGTAGGCGATCAGCCGGTCGGTCCGGATCCGGCTCGGCGCGAGGGCGTTCACCGACGTGATGCACACGATGTTGCCGTAGCCCCGCTCGCGCATCCCGTCCTTGGCACGCCACACACAGTGAAAGGTCCCGTGGAGGTTCACGGCGTGGATCCGGTGCCAGAGCTCGATGGGCATCTCGGTATCGTCCTGAAACGACGCCATGCCCGCGTTGGCCACGAGCATGTCGACGGGGCCGAGCTCGGCCTCGACCTCGTCGAACATCGCGCTGGTGGCCTCGTAGGAGGAGACGTCGGCCCGCACGATCCGACCCTCCGCACCGGCGGCGCGCACCCACTCGAGGGTCTCCGCCGCG
This sequence comes from Myxococcota bacterium, assembly GCA_028284525.1. GTDB lineage: Bacteria > Myxococcota_A > UBA9160 > UBA9160 > PR03 > JANQRO01. The sequence goes on from JANQRO010000171.1 coordinate 8,148, forward strand.
GCATCGGGGCTCTCGGAGTGGTTGATCGTGCGGGCCGACGTCTCCTCCTACGAGGCCACCAGCGCGATGTTCGACGAGGTCGAGGCCGAGCTCGGCCCCGTCGCCATGCCCGCGTTGGCCACGAG
>JANQRO010000174.1 GCA_028284525.1 Myxococcota bacterium
GCTCCCCCGCGACTGTCCCCGGGTCTCCGGAGACGTCGAGCTCCACGTGCGTGCCGGTCGCAGCCACGCGGCGGGCCCCGGTCTCGCCTGGGGCTTCGACGCCTCCGAGTGGCGGGTCGCGCCGTGCTCCCGGGTGCACGTCACCCTCGAGAACGAGGACGCCGTGCGTCACCAGTGGATGGTGCACGGGTTGCCTCGCTACCTCTACCCGATGGGGATGTTCACCCTCGAGGTCAACGGGCCCGGCACCCGCAGCGCGAGCTTCATCGTGCCGAGCGCCGACCAGACCTATCTCGTCCACTGCGACGTGCCCCACCACATGGAAAAGGGGATGAAGGCACAGCTCGTCGTGGGCGCGGGGGGCGACACGCTCCCGAGCGTGCCCGGCGTGAGCCCGGCCCTCGTGCCCGACCGCTACCCGGGGGCGGACACCGCGGGCGTCGTGTGGTGGCCCGCCGTCCTGGCGGCGGGGCTGGGTCTCGCGCTCTCTGCGGGGCTGCTCCGCGCCTAGAGGGCGCGCTTGGCCATCTGGTCGGCCAGGTAGTCGGCCTGGCGGAGGGCGAGGGTCACGATCGTGAGGGTCGGGTTTTCGGCGGCGCCGGTGGTGAACTGGCTGCCGTCGGAGATGAACAGATTCGCGACGTCGTGGGCCTGCCCGAAGGCGTTGCAGACCCCGTCCTCCGGGCGCCGGCTCATCCGGCAGGTCCCGAGGTTGTGGGTCGAGGGGTAGGGCGGCGTCCGGTAGACCTCCCGGGCTCCCGCCGCTTCGTACACCGCGGTCCCGCGCCCGTAGCCGTGCTCGCGCATCGCCTCGTCGTTGGGGTGGTCGTCGAAGTGCACGTTGGGGATCGGCACCCCGAAACGGTCCTTCTCGGTGGCGTGGAGCGTCACCCGGTTGCTCTCCCGGGGCATGTCCTCGCCCACCAGCCACATGCCCGCCATGTGCGCGTACTGATCCATCGCGTGGGTGAACTTGCGCCCCCAGGCACCCGGGTCGAGGAAGGCCGCCATGAAGGGAAGCCCCAGAGACAGGGTCTCCATTTCGTAGCCGCCGACGAAGCCCCGGCTCGGGTCGTGACGGCTCTCGTCGGTGATGATCCCCGCCATCGTCGTGCCCCGGTACATGTGCACCGGCTGCTCGAAGGCGGCGTACACCGAGCCGGTCATGTGACGCATGTAGTTGCGCCCGACCTGGCCGGAGGAGTTGGCGAGGCCGTCGGGGAAGCGGCTCGACTCCGAGTGGAGCAGCAGCCGCGGCGTCTCGATCGAGTTCCCCGCCACACAGACGACCCGGGCGCGCTGACGTTGCTCGGCGCCGTCGGCGTCGGCGTAGACCACGCCGGTGACCTTCCCGCCGTCGTCGTGCTCGATACGCAGGGCCTGGCACGCGGTGCGCAGCTCGAACTTGCCCGTCGCCTCCGCCGCCGGGATCTCGGTGTAGAGGGTCGACCACTTCGCGCCCGACTTGCAGCCCTGGAAGCAGAAGCCCAGCTGGAGACACGAGGCGCGTCCGTCCCGCGGCCGGCTGTTCACCGCCATGCGACCGGTGTGGCAATCCTTGTAGCCGACCCGCATCGCGCCCTCGTACAGGACGCGGAAGTTGTTGTTCCCGGGGAGTCCGGGGATGTCGTGGGTGCGGGTCACGCCGAGCTTGTTCTCGGCCTTGTCGTAGTAGGGCTCGAGCTCGGCGAGGGTCAGCGGCCAGTCGAGGAGATTGGCGCCGTCGACCCCACCGTAGACTTCGCGAGCGCGGAACTCGTGGTCCTGGATCCGCAAGCTCGCACCGGCCCAGTGGGTGGTGGTGCCGCCCACCGTCTTGCAGATCCAGGCGGGCAGGTTCGGGAAGTCGCGGGCGACCCGCCACGAGCCCGAGGTGGTGCGTTTGTCGAGCCACGCGATCTGGTCGAAGGAGGCCCACTCGTCGTTCACGAAGGTCGTCGAGGATTGGCGTTCGCCCGCCTCGAGGAGCACCACGTCGATGCCCTTCTGGCAGAGCGCGTTCGCCAGGGTGCCGCCGCCGGCGCCCGAGCCGATCACGACCACCGGGGTCGCGTCGTCGTGTGCGTACTGGGCCATGGGTGGAACGCTCCCGCTACACCGGAGGGCTCGCCGACGCCGGCGGGTCGGGAAGCCAGTCGAGGTCGTCGAAGCCGCGGGTCAGGTAGCCGCCCCGCTCGAAGGCCGGGCCCTCGTAGCCGAAGTGTGCGAAGGCCATGTCGTTGTTGTAGAGCGCGACGACGGCGGTGCTCCGGATCGTCTGGAAGAAGGCGTGGTTCGACCGCGCTTCGAGGGAGGCGAACTGCGCGGTCGTCGACAGGGTGAGCCAGTCGACGGCGCCCGTCTGGATCGCGGCCTCGTCGAGCTCGGAGACACCCTCGCGGAGGAGCGCTCCGACCGCCGGGTCGCGGCCGGCCTCCTGGTCGAGGGCCTTGACCACGAGGGCGTAGACGGCGTCCTCCAGGTCGTCGTGGGGGTAGATGTGTCGCGTCGCGCGCAACAGGGTCTTGCCGGTGTGACCGTCGAGGTGCTCGAGGGGCAGGGCCCAGGTTCGGCTCGGAGCCAGCAGCGCGACGCTTCCCGCCGCAAAGGCCAGGGTGCCCCCCAAACCGGCGGCGACGAACCCGCGTCGGGTGAGGTCGGTGGTCATCGAGTGCTCCGGTGTGTCTGCGAGCTGCAGAATACACGCAGGTCCCGCGCTCTGGACCGCGAAATCGAGCGTTGCCCCCCAGGGGGTCGGGGGAGGGAGGCGCGGAGGCGTGCGCTGGGGGTCCCCCCGGCTCCGACGCCGCGGGGGGTTTCGGGCTGGTTCCGGCGCAGTCCCAGGCGTAGAATTCGAGTGATTCCCGTGGAGATTCGCGCGGCCGCTGCGAATCGCGCCCGACACAGGAGGCCCGCACCATGGCGATGGCAGAGGTTGCGATCCCCGCACCCCGGACCCAGCTCTCGTTCCGCAACGTGTTTCTCGGTCTCTCCGCCCTCACGGTGGTGATGGTCTCGCTGCGGGTCTACCAGGGCGCCTTCGCCTGGGAGACCGGGCTCGACTCCTTCCATCCCGACTTCGCGACCTACTGGATGAGCGTCTTCTACGGCGCGATCGTGCTCGGCCCGATCATCACGGTCGCGGTCTGGGCCTACATCTGGAAGACGCGGGACAGAAACCCCACGGCGATGACCGCTCGCGAAGAAGTGCGGCGCATCTTCAACCAGTTCGTCTGGTTCTCGTCCTACACCTTCTCGCTCTACTGGGCTGCGAGCTTCTTTCCCGAAGGCGACGCCACCTGGCACCAGACGGTGATCCGCGACGCGAGCCTCACGCCGAGCCATATCATCATGTTCTACATCGCGTTCCCGACCTACATCATGCTGGGGGTGGGGTCGTACCTGCACGCGATGACGCGGCTGCCGCACATGTACAACCTGAACCGCTTCTCCTTCCCCTTCCTCGCCGCCGTGGCCGCACCGATCCTGATGCTGCCCAACGTCGGGTTCAACGAGTGGGGGCACACCTTCTGGGTGATGGAAGAGCTCTTCGTGGCGCCGCTGCACTGGGGCTTCGTCGTGCTCGGGTGGGCCGCGATCGCCTTCGGCGGGATCACCGCGCAGCTCATCACGCGCGTCGTCGACGTGACCCGTGGTGGGTGCAAGCCGGGACAACTGGCGCCCCACGACGCCTGAGCGGAACCTCGCCATCGCGTTCTGAGTCGTCGAAGCGCCGCCCCCTCGGCCCGTTCGGTGGAGGGCGGGCCTGTGGGAGGGGATATGAGCGCCGCCACCGACCAGCCGGCCGGGCAGCCGGGCTTCGAGGCCGACGAAGTCGGCTACATCGACCGGATGTTCGACATCATCATCGTGCTGAACCTGTTCATGCTGATGGTGGCCGCCTTTCACATCCACGGCCTGCTGACCGCCGGCGACTGGGACTTCTGGACCGATTGGAAGGACCGGCGTTGGTGGCTCGTCATCACGCCGATCTCGCTGATCACCTTCCCCGCCGCGCTCTCGGCGGTGCTCTGGATCGGCTTCCGGCTGCCCTGGGCCTGTACGCTGCTCGTGATGGCGCTCCTCCTCGGACAGTGGATCGGTCGCGTCGTGCAGTTCCACATGTGGGGCTACTACCCGCTGAACTTCGTGTGGCCGGCGACGCTGATCCCCTGCGCGATCCTCCTCGACGTGACGCTGATGATGACCCGGAGCTATCTGCTCACGGCGATCTTTGGCGGGATGCTCTGGGCGCTGGCCTTCTACCCGGCGAACTGGGCGCTGCTCGCCCCCTTCCACCTGCCGATCGATCAGGGCGGCGTATTGATGTCGCTGGCCGACGTCCAGGGCTACGAGTACGTCCGTACGGGCACCCCGGAGTACATCCGGATCATCGAGCGCGGCACGCTGCGCACCTACGGCGGCCACGTCGCCAGCGTCTCGGCGGCTTTCGCCGGCTTTGTGTGCATCATGATGTACCTGGCCTGGTGGTTCTTTGGACGCTGGCTCGGCCTCAACATGAAATGGATCCGAACCATCTGACACGGCGACGGCCCGCCCCCACGCCCGAACGCGAACGCACTCCGAGGTGGATCCGATGAGCGCCCCCGAGCAACGAGTCCTCTTCCCCCTGTGCCGCGCGGCCCTCGCCGCGCTGCTCCTCTTCGTCGGGCTCGACGCCGGTGTCGTCGGCGCCCACGGCGAGAAGGCCCAGGAGCCCTTCCTGCGGATGCGCAGCTTTCTGTACTACGACGTGCAGTGGTCGAAGACCGAGGTGCAGGTCGGCGAGGAAGTGGTGGTGACCGGGCGCTTTCGGATCTTCGAAGAGTGGCCCAAGGTGCTCGACCGACCGGACAACGCGTTTCTCAACATCGGGATTCCCGGACCCGTGTTCGTGCGCAAGTCCTCCAAGCTGAACGGCGTACCGCTCTTCAACACGACCTCTCTCGAGGTGGGGCGCGACTACGAGTTCGAGATCGTGCTGAAAGCCCGAAAGCCGGGCCGTCACCACGTCCACCCGATGGTGAACGTCGAAAGCGCGGGCCCGTTGGTGGGGCCGGGGCAGTGGGTCGAGATCACCGGGGACATCGCCGACTTCACCAACACGGTGACGACGATCACCGGCGAGACCATCGACCTCGAGCACCACGGCTTCGCCAACGTGGTGACCTGGCACATCGTGTGGGTCGTGTTGGGTGTCGCGTGGCTGCTCTACTGGTTCCGCCGGCCGATGTTCATCCCGCGGATGGTGAAGATCCAGCAGGGCGACACCAAGGGGTTGATCACCGGGACCGACTACGCGGTGGGTGCCGGCTTCGCGGTCGTGACCCTCGCGCTGATCACCTTTGGCTACTTCCGCGCCGAATCCCTGTACCCGACGACGGTACCGCTCCAGACCGGGCGCACGACGGTCGAACCCCTCCCGAAGCAGCCCGACGCCGTCGAGATCGAGATCCAGGAGGCGACCTATCGTATTCCGGGCCGGACGGTGAATCTCACCCTCGAGATCACCAACGTGAGCGACCGCGCGCAGCGGATCGGCGAGTTCACCACGGCGAACCTGCGCTTCCTGAACACCGACATCGTCCAGGCCGATCCCGGCTATCCGCCGGAGCTGATCGAGGGGGGGTTGCAGATCGAGCCGGCGGCCGCGATCCAGCCCGGCGAGACCGTCGTGGTGAAGATCTCGGCGACGAACCCCGCCTGGGAGACCGAGCAGCTGGCGATGTTGATCCACGATCCGGACAGCCGCTTCGGGGGCTTGCTGATGTTCTACGACGACGAGGGCAATCGCTCGATCGCCGAGATCGGGGGCGGGCTGATCCCCACCTTCATCTAGACTCGCGGCGTGCCGAGCCTCCGCTCCCTCCCGTGGGCCCTCGCGGCGGTGCTGCTCTTCGCCGTCGCCGGGCGCGCCGTCGCCCACGGCGGCGTGGGGATCGACGACGACCCCTGTGTCCGTCGCGCGGGGCTCTACCTGATCCACTTCGCCGCCTACCAGCCCCAGGTCAACCCCACCGAGGAGTACTGCGACCAGCTCCCGAAGGCCGAGCACGCGATCTTCGTGTTCGACCTGGTCGACCGGGAGCTGCGCGACGAGCGCGCCACCGTCGCGATCCACCGCGCCACCGAAGACGGTGCCGCCGGCGAGGCCCTCCACACCCTCCCGGCGCAGCGCTATCCGACCGGGGTGGTGAACACCGAGTTCCGGTTCGACTCGCCGGGCGAGTACCTCGCGGTGGTGACCCTCGAGAAGCCCGAGCGGGTGATCCGCTTTCCGCTGCGCGTCGAGATGTGGTCGCGGAGCTGGATTCCCCTGGCCGGCCTGGCGCTGCTGGTGGGGATCCCCTTTGGGTACTTCGCAGTCAACCGGCTCAAGCGCGCGGTGGAGGAGGGGGTGTGAAGGGCGCGATCGCGGTGCTGGTGATCCTCGGGCTCGTGCTGGGGACGGCCTGGTGGACGGTGGACGTGGCGGCGACCCGTCCCCATCCCGCCATCGTCGAAGAGCTGCTCCACGAGACCATGGAGCACGCCGTCCGGCGCAGCGCCGCCGCGATCGTGGCGCCGCCCCTGGACGAGGCGGCCCTCGTCACCGACGGAGCCGACCACTACTTCGCCATGTGCGAAGGCTGTCACGCGGGGCCCGGGGTCGAGCCCTCCGAGCTCGCCCAGGGGCTCTACCCACCACCGCCGCCCCTCCACGAGGAGGAGGAGTGGAGCGACGCCGAGCTCTTCTGGATCACCAAGCACGGCATCAAGGCCTCCGGCATGCCCGGCTACGGGCCCACCCACTCCGACGAGGCGCTGTGGGCGATCGTCGCCTTCGTGCGGACGCTGCCCGGGATGACGCCGGCGGCCTACGAGCCCTTCCGGCCCGCCGCGGGGAGCGGTCACGATCACGGCGCACACGGCCACGCCCACGGCGGTCACGAGCACGGGTCCTCCGACCCCGGAGCGGACCCGGCCGGCGCCGTCGCCGACGAACACGACCACCACCACGGACACGACGACCACGACCACGGCGAGCACGCCCACTAGCGCTTCGCCGCGCCCAGGGCGGGACGCGAGGTTCAGCGCGGCGCGGCCGCTCCCCAGCTCAGATACCCCAGCACCCGCGGTGTCTTGACCGCGTACTCGGTCTCGACCTTGAGGATCTCGAAGCCCGCGGCGCCGAGCAGGGCGGGGACCTCGCGGTTCACGTGACAGCCGCCGGCGATCCGACTCCACCAGGGGTCCATCCGGCGCTGCCAGCGCGCCACCTCGGGATCCGGGGACAGCCCGTGCTCGAGGAAGAGCAAGCGCCCACCGGGCCTCAGGATCCGGCGGAGCTCCGCGAGCCCCTCCTCCACCCGCGGAATCGTGCACGCGGTGAAGGTGAGGACCGCGGTGTCGGCCTGGCCGTTCTCGAGGGGCAGGTCCTCGGCGCTCGCGTGGAGCATCTCTACCGGCACGGGGGCGCGGGCGATCGCGTCGGCGGCGCGCTCGGTCATCTCCGCCACCGGATCCGCGCCGATCACCCGGGTGACCTGGCAGGGGTCGTAGAGCGCCAGGTTGTGGCCGGGGCCGATGCCGACTTCGAGGACGACGCCTCGGGCCGCCGGTACCACGCGGCGGCGCTGCGCGGTGACGTGTGGCATCCCACACGCCGCGCTCACCCAGCGCGGCAACACATGCCGGTTGTACCAGCTCTGGACCGCCCCCACGCGGGAACTCCCGTCGACCCCCCCGGACGACGGGGAGCGTAGACAGCGCCCCTCACCCGTGCCCTAGCGGGAATCGGGTATCCAGCGGATCCGAACCTGGCGTTTTCCCCACTGGAGCGCGGCGTCGCGGTCGACCCCCATGAAGATGTCGATCCGCCGGATCCAGCGAGACGCCGTTTTGTCGAGCACCCGGTAGCTCCCCGGGAGCCCGTCGATCCGCACCACTTGTCCCCGCCCGAGGCCCATCTCGAGGAGGTCTCGCGATACGGCGATCACCTTCATCCCGGGCTCCAACCGGTCGCCCCAGGCTGCGATGTCGGGTTCGCCCACGGTCTGGTCCGGGAGTGCGTTGTAGGCCGTGGCGGTGACCACCAGCGTGCGCTCCGACGTCGTGCCGGCGCAGCAGAGACAGAGCGCGACGAGCAACGCGGCGCCGGCGGTCGGTCTCGTGGTGCGGAGCGCGGTGTGTCCCATGCCCAGCGTGTCGGAGCTCCTTGGGGACGGCTTGACCGTCGCGCGACGATTCAGATCTGCTGCTGTTTGAAGTACTCCTGGATCTGCCGGATTCGTTCCCGCGCTCCCAGGAGGAAGGGGTGCAGCGCCAGGGCGCGCTCGTAGGCCTCGAGGGCCTCGGCGGGTTGGTCGAGGGCGTCTCGGATCTGGCCGAGGCCGGAAAGGGCGCCGAAGTGTCGCGGCTCGAGCTCGAGGGTGCGCTCGACGTCGGCGATCGACGCCTCGAAGTTGCGCATCAGGTAGTGCAGCGTCGCGCGTTTGTTGAAGCCCTCGGCGTAGTCGGGGGCGCGGCGGATCACCTCGTCGTAGCGGGCCAGCGCGACTTCGGGACGCCCCGTGGTCATCGCGAGGTTGCCCTCCCGCATCAACGCGTCGAGGTCCTCGTCTCCGGTCTGGAGCCAGACCCGCCAGATCGCGTCTTCGAAGAGCTGCGCGTCGAGGGGGTTCTGGGAGGCCTGGAGTTCCTCGAAGAGGCCGTCGAGGCGGGGGTCGTCCTGACGCGCCGCCAGCGGCGTGGCGCTGAGCCCGACGAGGGCCAGCACCAGGAGGGCCTCGGCGCGGCTCGCATGCTGCGCCGGGGTCTGGCGTCGTCCTCTCATCGCGGCCTCCCGTGTACGCGAAAGAGGGTACCCGGCCCCGACGCCCCGAGCCCCGCCTGCGAGCCCGCGCCGGGCCCGGAGGGCCGAGGGTCGGTACCCTCCGGCCCCTCGGTGGGACGGAGCCGAGCGGGGGGAGAATGGCCGCGATCCGACGCGCAGTGGTGCCCGACGCGGAGCCCAGCGAGCGCACCCCGCGCCAGGTGCGCGATGCCTTCCGCCGCGCGCTCGCAGCGGGGATGCGTCTCCGCGTCGCCGGCGAGGCGCGCGAGGACCCCGAGTCGCTTCTCGATCTCGGGTACACCCCGCGTTTCCACCTCGTGCTCTTCGACACCGAGTTCTACCTGGCCAACCTGCGTCAGAACGAGGACATCCGCTTCTTCGTGGCGTATGTGGTGCAGCGACGCGCCGGCGCGGCGCAGCCCGACGCCCACGCGCGGATCTTCTACAAGGACGTGTCGCTCGTCTGGCGCTCGGCCTCCCACTTCATCCGCTCGGAGGGCGAGAACTGGATCGGCAAGGGAGACGTCGAGCACGTCGTGGTGGACGGGCGCCCGGGGCTGAGCTCGGCGGAGGAGACGACGGATCTCCCCTTCGAGCTCCAGGCGGCCCTCGAGACCCTGTGTCGACGCACACGCCGTGTGCTCTACGACGACGACGCGGTCGCGTGGATCTTGCGCAGGGCGCCCGACACCCGGATCTGGGCCTACCGCGATTTCCTGGCACCCCGGGAGCGGGCTCGCGCCGATCCGCGCAACCGGATCCACGGAGGGCGGGCGATCGCCCGGTTCCGGCGCAAGGGCGACCCCGCCTCGCTCACCATCGCCAAGGGCTACGAACCCGATTTTCGCGAGGGCGCCCTGGGGGCGAGCACGCTCTCGAGCCGGCTCTACGGCGGACAGGTGGCCCGACACCGTTTCGTGTCGAGGAATCGCCAGATCCAGTACCTGTTCTTCGCGGCGCCGCGTCACGTGTGGCTGGGGCATCCCCAGGCCACGACCACCGAACTGATGAGCTACGGGGTGCGCACCGTCGACGTGGTGGCCGACGAAGACCTCTCGATCCCGGGCTACGAGTACCACTTCCTCGACGACGCCGAGGATCCGCCGGCACTCCACAGCCAGATCCCCGAGGGCTTTGCCGGGGAGGCCAGCGCGGTGGACCCGTCCCGGGCGGATGCGTCGGCGTGGCTCGAGGCGCTGCCGGTGGTCAGGGCGTTCCGGGAGCAGGTCCTGGCCTAGGCCCCGGAACGCCCCACCCCGACGCGGACTCCCACCCCCCGCCAGCTCGGGTGGGAGCCCTGTGGCCGGTCGGCTAGTGCCTGGTCTTCTTGAACACGGCGTAGCGGTGCTCCTCACCCGGGGTCGTGAGGGCCTTCACCCAGCCGTCTTTGTGGGAGCCCTGGCTCACCACGATGTGGATCTCGGCGCCCTTGGCGTTGTCGTGATAGAGCTTGCCCGAGCAGCAGGGCTTGCCACGGCCTTCCTGTCCCGCGTGGAGACCGAAGGTCACGGTGATCACCCCGGCGTTCACGGGCATCCGCATGAGCGGCGGCTTGAGACGCGGCATCGGGCGACCGTACTTCTTCTCCAGGTACTCGAGGTACTTCTCCCGCTTCGGGTCGATCTCGACCTCCTTCTTGACCGTGACGTACTCGCGGTGCCCGGTCGCGGCGCTGATGGCGCCCGAGGCGTGGATCGTCGCCGGGGCGGAGGGCGAATCCCAGCCCGCCTCGGCGTCGTCCGCGTCGCACTTCCCGCCGGTGCACTTGTCGGGGTGGTTGAAGATCACCCACCAGACCGAGTAGGCCTCCCAGGCCTTGTCGACCTTCACGGTGACGTGGCCTTCGATCTTGTCGCAGGTGCGCTTGATCCACGCCGCGCCGAGGGACTTGCCCTCGTCCTGCTTCCCACTCAGGTCGTACATCGACTCGGCCTGGAAGTGTTTGCTGCAGTCGACCTTCGGCTTCGGCTTGGGCTTGGGCGTGGGCTTCGGTGTGGGCCGGGGCTTGGGCTCGTACTTGGGTTTGTCGGGCGGGTCGTACTTGGGCGGTTCGTAGTTGCCCGCGCTCGCCGACAGGCCGAGCGCGAGGACGACGGTGCACGCGACACCGATGAGGGCGGCTCTCATGATCGGGGGGTTCCTTTGTCAGTGGGGTTGGGGGGTGGGTCGCTACGGGGAGTAACGACCCAGTGGAACGGTTCGCTATCGAACGAGAGCCAGTGTGATCGCAAACTTGGACGCACCAAAAGCGAATTCGGATCGCGACAAAAGCGACGCGGGGTAGAACACGCCCGCTGGTCGACACGAACCTCGGACGATACGCGTTCGAGTTCGTCGCGATCGATGTCGAAGCGGTCAGCGACGCGCAGGTCGTATGGCGGACCCCACCCGCGCCGGAGTGAGCGGAAGTTGGTCGATCTTTCCAATGGGGGGAGACGGCGTGTCTTCGATGGCGGAGCGGTGCGCGCCGAGGGGGCCCGTGACCCCAGACTCGTCCACCTCTTTCGCGCCCAATGGCGAACAAGGTGTGGGGATTTTCGGATCGAAGCGCGGAGAGTGGTGGTGGCGTGCGTCTCGCCCCGCCCCGATCAGTCCGACCGGGCGCGGCCCTCGGCCTTGGCCTTCGCCTGCTTGGCGCGGCGCGCCTCGCCCGCCTTGCGGAGGGCCTCGGCCTCCTCGGGGCTCACCCGGGCGTAGCGCTCGCGCCAGGCCGGGTCCGGGTCCCACACGTAGGGGGTCTGCAGCGTGCTGCGCGGGGCGAACGCCGACTCGAGCAGCGAGAGGCCGGCGCCGACGATCTCGCGTTGCATCGCGGTGTCCCAGGGCTTGCCGCAGGGGTTGCCCAGGGGAAAGTCGGTGAACACGAAACGCGCCACCCCGCAGTGCTCGACGATGTCCCGCGCCGAGCCCAACACCACCGTCGGGATCCCGTTCGCTTCGAGGTGTCTCGAGACCAGACTCACGGTCTGGTGGCACACCGGTCACAAGGGCACGAGCAGCGCGACGTCGACACCGTCTTCGCGACAGCGGTCCAGCAGCTGGGGTGCGTCGCGCTCGATCGTGCGGCGCTGGCTGTAGTCGGTGGGTACCCCGTGAAAGCGAGGCGCCAGCGAACCCACCCGCGTCTCGTCGACGAAGCGCTGCAGGTGGCGGATCGGCAGGAACGACTCGACGTCCTGGGTGTGGGTGTTGTCGCGGTCCCAGGCGAGGTCGTCGGTGTAGAGCGCCTCGGGGGGCGTCGCGGTCTCGCCGGACCACACCGTCTTGGGGCGCTTGTCCTCGGCCCGCCGCAGCGGACTCGCCGTGGTGACGAGACCCACCCGCGACTCCGACAGCGGTTTGAGCAGCGGGGCGAAGGGCACGTCCTCGTAGTGGGACCACACGTAGGGCTTGGGATAGCCGAGCGCCGCGTAGTACTCACGGGTGCGGTCGATGTAGCTGATGTACTGCGGATGGGTGCTCACCGCCCGAGCTCCTCCTAGCCGAAGTCGACCACCGTGCGTGCCAGCTCGCCGCGCTGCATCGCCGCGTAGCCGTCGTTGATCTTCTCGAGGGGAAGGTGTTGCGAGACCATCTCGTCGAGCATCAGCCGTCCGTCGAGATACATGTCGACGAAGCGCGGCATGTCGGTGCGGAACTGGTTCGAGCCCATCATGGAGCCCTGCAGCGTCTTCTCCTGCATGAAGATCTCGTAGCCCGGGATCTCGACGGTCTCGCCAAAGGGCATCATCCCGATCACCGTCGCGGTGCCGCCCACGGCGAGCATTCCCCAGGCCTGCTCGACGGTCTTCTTGAGACCGATGGCTTCGAAGGCGTAGTCGACGCCGCCGCCGCTGAGCTCCTTGACCGCCTCGACGGCGTCGGTCTCGGCGCCGTTCACGACGTCGGTGGCCCCGACCTCGGTGGCCTTGGCGAGCTTGTCGGCGGTGATGTCCACCACGATCAGCCGGCCGGCGCCGGCGATCCGCGCCGCCTGCACCGCCGAGAGCCCGACACCGCCGGCGCCGATCACGCACACCGTCGAACCCGGCTCGATGCGCGCGGTGCGGAACACCGCCCCCATTCCCGTGGTCACGCCGCACCCGATCAACGCCGCCTTGTCGAGGGGCATCTCCTCGCGGATGCTCACCACCGCGTTCTGATGGACCAGCATCTGTTCGGCGAAGGCGCCGAGACGGGCGAACTGGGCGAGGGAGTCGCCGTCTTTGTTGGTGACACGGGGCGCGGCGCCCTTGGGCCGCGCGGTGGCCGAGAAGTTCTGACACAGACTCATACGCCCGCCCAGACAGAAATTGCAGGACCCGCAGAAGATCGACAGACAGGTGATCACGCGGTCGCCGGGTTTGACGTACTGGACGTTCTCGCCCACCGCCTCGACGATGCCCGCCGCCTCGTGACCCATCACCGCGGGGAGCCGGGTCTGCCAGTGCCCTTCCATGAAGTGCAGGTCGCTGTGACAGAGCCCGGCGTTCGCGGTCTGGATCAGGATCTCGTCGCCGGTGGGGTTGTCGATCGAGATCTCCTCGATCTCGAGCTGCCCGGGGATCTGGTTGAGTACGGCGCCCTTCATGCGGTCCTCCTGGAATGACCCCGTACGCTAGCCAGAATCCCGCGGGGTAGCTCGCCCGTCGGCGGCGCGAGCGGGGGCCCCGGGAGACGCGCGTCTCGCGCTGGACCCGCGCCTCGCGTCCCATCCCGCCAGTAGACACGGGAGAGCTGGCCCACGCACGCGATCTCGCGCACGAACTCGGGCCGGTCGCGCTCGGTGACGAGCAGCCGATCGGCGGCAATATACTCCCGGCATGAGCCACGAGCAGCTGCTCCTGTTGCTCCTCCAGGTCCTGGTGGTGCTCGGAGTCGCTCGCTTGCTGGGCGAAGCAGCCCGGGCCCTCCACCAGCCGCCGATGGTCGGCGAGATCCTCGCCGGGCTGATCCTCGGCAAGACCATCCTCGGCAGCGTCTCCCCCGAGCTCTTTGGCTTTCTGTTTCCGACCGACGACACCCAGCTCGCGCTCTTCGACGTCACCGCACAGCTCGGGGTGCTCTTCCTGCTGCTGGCGATCGGGCTCGAGGTCGACGTCGCCGCCGCCTGGGCGATGCGGCGTCAGTCCTTCTCGATCGCGGTGGCGGGGGTCGTGGTGCCCCTCGCGCTCGGCTCGGCGGTGGCCTGGGTCTTCTATCCGACCTGGTCGGACGCGGAGGTCGCACGTTCGGCCTTCGCCCTCTTTGTGGGCGCGGCGGTGTCGATCACGGCGATCACCGTCGTCGCACGGCTGCTCTTCGACCTGCGCATCGCCAAGTCCGATCTCGGTCTGCTGCTGCTCTCGGCGATGGCGATCAACGACCTCCTCGGCTGGGGCATCCTCGCGGTGGTGCTGGCTCTCGCTGGGGTCGCGGCCACCCCCGGCGTGCTCTCCACGGTGGCCCCCGTCGTGGGGGCGCTCGTCTTCGCCGCCGCCGGGGTCTCCTACGGCCGGCGCGCCGTCACGCGGGCGCTGCAGCGCTTCGACGCCTGGCAGCTGCCCACCCCCGCGACGCCGCTCTCCTTCGTCGTGTGTCTCGCCCTCGCCTGTGGGGTGGTCGCCGACCTGATCGGCGTGCACCCGATCTTTGGCTTTTTGATCGCCGGCCTGATGGCGTCCGATCAGAACGCCCTCTCCGAGCACACCCGCGCGGTCATCACCCAGATGGTCGAGGCGCTCTTCGTCCCGATCTTCTTCGCGGGCATTTGTCTGCACATCGACTTCGGGACCCGCTTCTCTCTCGGGGTGGTGACGGCGCTCACCACCCTGTCGGTGGTGGGGAAGTTTGGCGGCGCCTGGCTCGGGGCCTTCTACGCCGGGGTGTCGCGCGCCGACCGGACGCCGATCGCCATCGCCCACATCCCCGGTGGCTCGGTCGGGGTGTTGCTCGCCGCGGTGGGCCGCTCGAGCGGGATCATCGGCGAAGAGATGTTCGTCGGGATCGTGTTCGCCTCGGTCGCGTCGGCGCTGGTCGTGGGGCCGCTGCTCGCGGCGTGGCTGCGTCCCGGGGCGGGGCAGAGACTCCCGCTCCCGCCGGCCGCGGTGTTGCCACGTCTCGCCAACGCGACCCGCTACGGCGTCATCGACGAGCTCTCGACGCGCGCCGCGAGGCTGCGTCGCGGGCTGCGCGCCGACCGGGTCGGCGAGGCCGTGCGCCGACGCGAGGACACGATGGGGACGGGCGTGGGAATGGGTGTGGCGATTCCGCACGCGCGACTCGAGGGTCTCGGCGACCCCGTGGTCGTGTTCGGCTTCTCCGAGGCGGGGATCGAATGGAACGCGATCGACGACGAGCCCGCTCACTTCGTCTTCTTGGTGCTCACCCCGGCCGGCGAAGACGACTCCCAGCTGCAGATCCTGAAGGCGATCGGCTCGGCGTTCCTCGACGCCGGGGTCCGCGACCAGCTCGCCGCCTGCGAAGGCGAAGCTGCCATGCGTGACTACCTGGGCGAGGTGTTCGCGGAAGTGCCCGTCGCGGCGCCACCGTCCCTGCGCGCGGGGCCGGATTCGGCCTAGCCGCGCGGCCGCTGGCCTATCCTCTCCCGGCAGCGCAGGAGGAGGAGCCATGAAGACCTATCACTTCACCGAGCCCAAGGGTCTCGACGCCCTCGAGGCCGCCGACCTCGGCGACCCCGTTCTCGGTCCCGAGGATGTCCGGGTGGACATGCGCGCCTGGTCTCTCAACTACCGCGACCTCGGGGTCCCGATGGGAGGCTACCCGCGCAACGACAAGATCGTGCGCGACCCCCCGCTCGTACCGCTCTCCGACGGCGCGGGCGAAGTGGTGGAGGTGGGCTCGGCGGTGACCGAGTTCGCACCGGGAGACAAGGTCGCGTCGTGCTTCTTCCGCGACTGGGAGACCGGGCCGGTCCGCGAGGCCGTGCTGGGCTCGGCTCTGGGGGGCGGCCTCGACGGGACCCTCGCCGAGCGTGTCGTCCTCCCCCAACGGGGCTGGGTCAAGGCCCCGGCACACATGAGCCACGAAGAGGCGGCGTGTCTGCCCTGCGCCGCGGTGACCGCCTGGCAGGGTCTGGTGGCCGCCGACCTCTGCGCCGGCCAGACGGTCCTCGCCCTGGGCACCGGCGGGGTGTCGGTGCTCGCTCTCCAGATGGCGAAGGTGGCCGGCGCGCGGGTCTTCATCACGAGCAGCAGCGACGAGAAGCTCGAGCGGGCCCGCAAGCTCGGCGCCGACGCGACGATCAACTACCGGGAGCACCCGGACTGGGAGCGGCAGGTGCTCGAGCTCACCGACGGCGTCGGGGTCGACCAGGTGATCGAGGTCGGCGGTGCCGGGACTCTCGAGAAGTCGATCCTCGCCACCCGTGTCGGGGGGACCGTCAGCCTGATCGGGATCCTCACCGGGGTCGAAGGGGCGTTCTCGTCGATCGGCGCGATCCTCAACGCCGTGACCCTGCGCGGGATCTTCGTGGGGAGCCGCGAGATGTTCACGGCCATGAACCGCGCCCTCGAGGTCGGACACGTGGCCCCGCCCATCGACCGCACCTTCTCCTTCGACTCGATCGACGAGGTGAAGGGCGCCTACGAGCACCTGCGCGGCGCGACCCACTTCGGAAAGGTCGTGATCCGCCGCGCCTGAACCGTGCTCCAGGTCACCCCGAAGCTCGGGATCCCGCTGCGCGAGTTCTCCTTCCAATTCTCGCGCAGCTCCGGGGCGGGGGGACAGCACGTCAACAAGGTGAATACCCGGGTGACCCTGCGCTGGAAGGTGGCGACGAGCCCGAGTCTGCCCGAGGCGGTGCGCGAGCGCTTCGTCGCGCGCTTCGGGCGTCGCGTCACCCGCGACGGCGAGCTGGTGCTCCACTCCCAGCGCTTCCGCGACCAGGGGCGCAACGTCGCCGACGTCCTCGAGCGGCTGCGCGGGATGCTCGCCGAAGTGGCCACCCCCGGACGCCCGCGCAAGCCGACCCGACCCACCCGGGCGGCGCAGGAGCGACGTCTGCAGGACAAACGCGCGCAGAAGGAACGCAAGGCCCGCCGGCGCCGGCCCCGTGTCTCGGGCGCCGAGGACTGATCGCTGCGATCCTCCGCGCCGCCCGTTCCCCCGACCCGAGGAGACTCCGCATGCCCGCCGACGCCGTCGCCACCGCGACGATCCGCGAACGCGAAACCGACCCGCGCGGACGTCCCGCGTCGTGAACGCGCGAGCCGCCGCCGAAGTCCTCCGCGCCCAGCACCGCGCCGGCGCCAACCTGGCACCACTCGGCGCCGCCGGCCCCAGGGATCTCGACGGGGCCTACGCCGTCCAGGACGCCTTCCACGCCCTCGTCGGAGACCGTATCGCGGGATGGAAGATCGCCCTCACCACGCCCGTGATGCAGGAGTTCGTCGGCATCGACCACCCCCTCGCCGGCGCGATCTTCGCGGGTCGCGTCGCGCGGAGCGGCGCCACCCTACGCGCGGACGACTACGTGCATCTCGGGGTCGAGTCCGAGATCGCGGTGCGGATCGCCCGCGACGTCGAGCCGCGTGTCGGGGGCCACGATCGCGAGAGCATCGAGGCCGCCGTGGCGGCGTGTATGGCGGCGACCGAGGTGGTCGACGACCGCAACTGCAGCTACTCGCCGCTCGACCCGCTGCTCCTCGCCGCCGACAACGCCTTCAACGCGGGCTGTGTCCTGGGCCGCGAGCGCAGCGACTGGCGACGTCTCGACCTCGGCGCGCTGCGCGGAACGATGACGATCAACGGCAGCGCGGTGGGGGAGGGCGTCGGCGCCGACGTCCTCGGGCATCCCCTCGAGGCGCTGGCGTGGCTGGCCAACCACCTCGACACGAGGGGGCGCCGGCTGCGGGCCGGCGACGTCGTCCTCACCGGGAGCGTGGTGACGACGAAGTTTCCCGAGTCCGGCGACACGATGACCACCGAGATCGAGGGCCTGGGCGACGCGACGCTACGGGTCGGCTAGCCCGACCTAGGGCCAGATGATGCGCAGCTCCCGGACCAGCAGCCCCACCGAGCCCGTGTCGGCGAGGAAGCGCGGCGCGTCGGCGGCGAAGATCGTCTGCACCCGTTCGCTGCTCCAGTACGCCTCGTAGTCGGCGTGGCCCGCGAAGCTGAGCTCGGCCACACCGTCGAAGGCCGGGGCCTCGGAGGCGTAGGTCTCGGGAGCCTGGTGACACTGCACGTAGCGGAGGATGCCCAGGTCGCGCGGGATCTGGGGCGCGTGCTCCTCGAGCCAGTAGCGCTGGAAGTCGGCCACGCTCATCCCGGCCTTGCGCTTCAGCAGGAACATCATCTTCACGGTCTGGGCATCGCGGTCGAGCTCCGGGCCCGGGATCACCACCTCCTCGCGGGTCGCGAGGAAGCGGAGCTTCGACTGGTCCAGAAAGTTGGGCTCGTCGGGGAGCGCGCCGTTCACGTAGTCGGGGTCCTCGCCGAGCCGGGTGACGGCGTCGAGGTCGTCGAACCAGATCTCGGCGATGCCCTCGTAGGGGTGTTCGTCGAAGCCGGGGACCGACTCCGGCAGCCGATGCGCCTGCACGTAGCGACGCAACGCGCGGATCTGCTGCGCGAGCGGCGCGTGCACCTCTTCCCAGTGCTTGTGGAACTGTTCGTCGGAGATCCCCGCTTTCTTGGGGATCAACGCAAAACCCTTGATCATCGTCTCGGTCTCCAGGGATCGGTCTCGGGGTCAGCGGGCGAAGGCCTTCGCCATCAGCTCGGTGTCGAGATACTCCTGACACGAGCGGACGACGCCGTCGCGGATCGTCCACACCCGACAGTAGCTGTTGTTGTAGTCGACCCCGGTCTTGGTGCGGGCCTTGCCACGGGCCTGCTCGACGACGTAGTCGCCTTCGGCCACCAGGTTGTCGATCGTCATCTGGATGGGCGCCTCGAGCCCCTGGCCCAACGCGCGCTCGAAGAGCGACACCACCTCGGCTTTGCCCGAGATCGTGCCGGACAACCCGGTCTGGCCCATCAGGGTGAACGACACGTCGTCGGCCGCCTCGGCGAAGATTCCCGGGTAGTCGCCGCGACAGAAGGCGTCGACGGCCCGGCGCACGATGTCTTTGTTCTGTTCGGACACGGGGGCTCCTTTCGGCATCGCTTTCGAAGTAGGATAGGTCGGACCCCGGGTGGGAACGAGCACGTCCTCCCACCGCGAACCACGAGGAGCCCCATGGCCGATTCCGCGAGTCTCGAGCACGCATTCCGCGCCTGGACCGACGCCTTCAACAGCGGCGCCGTCGACACCGCCTACGGGATGATGGACGACGAGATGGTGATCTTCGACGAGGACATCCCGTGGCGCTTCTCGAAAGCCGAGTTCCAGGACCACATCGTGTTCCACGTCGCCCTCTGGGAGTCCTTCGCGTGGGTGCCCCGGGAGCTCCGGTTCCAGGTGCACGGCGAGACGGGGATCGTCTCGGGGTTTTCGACCTTCCGGGGCAAGCCGCGCGACGCCGGCTTTCGCCAGCGTTTCATGTGCTTCACCCAGGCCTGGGTGCCCGACGGCGAGTCGTGGCGGATGGTGTCGTGGCAACAAGGCGTGCTGAAGGGCCAGATCGACGGGGCGTCGCCGAGCTAGACGGCCCGCTCAATCCTCGTCGGGGTAGTCGACCGCCTCCGACCAGCGCGCTTCGTCGTGGGCCGCCCAGTAGCGTTCGCGCAGCCGGGTGGTGATCGGCCCCGGCACACCGCTCCCGAGCGGGGCGCCGTCGACCCGGGTCACCGGCATGACGCCGCCGGCG
>JANQRO010000177.1 GCA_028284525.1 Myxococcota bacterium
CGACGATCTCGAGCTCGACATCGAGCTGGAGATCGACGTCGACGCCGCCGCCGAGACCGACGCCGCGGCGTCGGGCGCCTCGGGGGCCGGGGCGTCCACGTCGACCTCCGAACAGATCGCCGAGGAGCTCGCCGAGGCCGACGCGTGCTTCGAGCGCGCGCGCTTCGATGAGGCCGAAGCGATCTACCGGCGCATCCTCGAGCTCGCCCCCAACCATCCCGCCGCGCAGCTGCGGCTGGGAGAGATCCTCGACGCCCGTGCGACCCAGGCGAGGACCCCCGCCGAGGCGGCGGGCGCGGACACCGCGTCGGTCCCGGACACGCCCGCGGACGACTCGGCCCTGGATCTCGAGGCGGACATCGATCTCGAAGCGGCGCTCGCGGCCGCCGCCGAGGCCGTCGATGGAGCCGACGCGGCGGGCGTCGTCGCCGCCGTCGATGGAGCCGACGCGGCGGGCGTCGTCGCCGCCGTCGATGGAGCCGACCCGGAAGGCGTCGTTTCCGCCGTCGATGGAGCCGACGCGGCGGGCGTCGCCGACGCCGTCGAGCGCGCGACCGGGGTCGAGGCCCTCGACGGCTCCGACGAGGCGACCGCTCCCGACACCGAGGGGGAGGCGCGCTCGACCGTCGGCGATGGGCCCGCGGTCGAGATCGAGTTCGACCCGGGAGACGACCCCGACGTCTCCTTCGCGGGGCTCGACGCGACTCCGTCGCCGGCCGCCGCGCCCGACGACGCCGAGGCCCTCGAGTTCACCGACGACCTGGGGTTCGGGGACGAGGTGGAGCTGGACGAGGCAGGCGCCGGCGCCCTCGACGCGGCTCCGCCGGCGGTGGACGTCGGGATCGAAGACACCGAGCCGGGTGCGGTGCCGCCGGGCCCCGCGGAGTCCGACGCGCCCCCGCCGGTGCCAGTTGCTCCGCCCGCCGCAAGGGCCGAGGCGCCGCGCCCCGCCGCGGCCCGTCCCGAGCCCGTCGTGGAGCCGGGCCCTGTCCCCAGCGCCGCCGTCGTGCCGGCGGCGGAGGGCGAGCCCGCTGTCGCCGCGCCCGCTGCGGCCCGGGACGTCGAAGCGATCGTGGCCGCGTCCGATCTCGCGGAAGACGCCGACGCCTCGATGGAGGTCGCCGCCGTCGTCGCCGAGGAGGACGAGGAGCCGGTGGCCGCGGCGCCCGAGACCGCCGGGACCCAGAGGACGACCGAGACCCGAGCCGACGACGGACCGATCTCCTTCGATGTCGGCGAGTTCGACCCCGACGAGTCCTTCGATCTGGCGGCCGAGCTCTCGGACGCGCTCTCCGACGACCCCGGCGCCAGCGCCTCCGGGATCGCGCGGGAGGAGCAGACCGGTTCTCTCGAAACGCTGTTCAGCGAGTTCAAGCGCGGCGTAGAGCAGACGCTGGGCGAAGGCGACGTCGAGACCCACTTCGACCTCGGCATCGCCTACCGCGAGATGGGGCTCTTCGAAGACGCGATCGGCGAGTTCCAATACGCCCTCGGCGGTGAGAGCCGTAGGCTCGACGCGCTCCACATGATGGCGTTGTGCGCTCTCGAGCTCGACCGACCGGCCGACGCCACCGCACACCTCGAACAGGCGCTCTCGAGCGCCGAGTGGCCCGAGGATCGCGAAGCACCGTTGCGTTACGACCTCGGTCGCGCCTACGTCGCGGTGGGCGATCCGGCCCGCGCTCTCGACACCTTCCGACGTGTCGCGGAAATCGACGACGAGTTCGGCGACGTCACCCGTCTCATCGCGTCCCTCGAGCACGGCGGCGACGACGGCGAGGCCGGCGGCGGGGACGACCGGGAGACCTACGAGTCCTTCGACGATCTGATCGAGGCCGCCCAGTCCGACGAGGGCGACGAGGGCGACGAGGACGACGGCGACGTCTCCGCGATGGAGAGCTTCGAAGAGTTCCAGGACTTCGACGCCGACGAAGACTCCGACGTCCAAGCGCAAGGCTCCGGTGACGCGGACGACGACGAACCCGGCTCCGATACCGCCACGCGGCGTCGGCGCAAAGTCTCCTTCATCTGAGGTTCAGGTTTTGGAACACCTCGCGTTCTTCCAGCTCGCCCACGACCCGTTCCGAAACGATCCGGAGCTCGACCTGTGGTTCCGCGGGACGCCCCAGCGCAGCGCGTTGCGCCGTCTGGTGCGGCTCGCGCGACAGGGCAAGGAGCTGTCGCTGCTGGTCGGCGGGTCGGGTGTCGGCAAGACGACTCTCTTGCGCTCCTTCTTCGAAGACCTCGACCCGAGCGCCTTCGAGCCCGCGCTGCTCGTGGTGTCCCGTGGGGTCGAGCCCGAATGGCTGCGCCGTAGCCTCGCGGCCCAGCTCGGGGTGGAGACCCCCGCCGACGACCGCGCAGAGGGCATGCGGCAGCTCTACCAGCGGGTGGCGGAGATCCACGGCGAGCAGCGGCGCGTCCTCGTGTTGCTCGACGAGGCCCACGCGCTCGGCGCGGACGGGCTGGCCGAGCTGCGCAGCTGGATGAACCTCGAGAGCGAAGAGCGCAAGGTGCTGAGCTTCCTCCTCGTGGGCAACGAGGAGCTCGTGCCGACCTTGCGGGCGCACGGGGGCCTTCTCGAGCGCGTCGAGGCCCAGGTCGAGCTCACCGGCTTCTCCCAGGAGGAGTCGCGCGAGTATCTCGAACACCGGCTCAAGCGCGTGGGCGGGCACGCCGGGATCTTCGAGGACGACGCCTACGCACTGATCGCCGACCTGGCCGAGGGCCGGCCGCGGCATCTCAACGCGTTGGCCGACAACACGCTCTTCGAGGCATATCTCGCGGGTCGCACCCCCGCGAACGCGGACGACGTGCGGAGCGCCGCCCGCGACCTTCCCTGGGCCCAGGGCTCGACCCCCGGCGAGATCGCCGAAGAGCTCGGCGACCTCGGCGGCGACAGCCTCGACTACGTCGCGGAGGCGTTCGGCCCCGTCGCCAAGCGGAGCGCGGACTCGCTCGGGGTGAGCGACACCAATCCGGAGCTCGACGAAGACGGCGGCCACGACGACGAAGGCGCCGGGGGCTTGTTCGATCTCGACGATTCGATCAGCAGTGCCCTCGCCGAGCTCGATGAAAAGGTCGGGCCGGATCTCGGACACGATCCGGATGCGCCGCGAGAGATCCACATCGACGAAGAACCCTCGGTCGGCGCGCTGCGCGAAGAAGATCTCGACGCGGCCCCCGCTTCCGATTTCATCGAGAGCGACATCCTCACCCCCGTCCCCGAGCCCGCCCCAGAAGACGAGACCCCCGCGCGAGAACAAGGCCTCCAGTCCGACCCACCGGCGGCCGCCCAGTCCGTCGTCCCCGACGACGATGAGATCGAGGGGCTCTTCGAGAACCTGCTCCAGGACGACTGAGCGGCCGCGCGGCGCGCTCGGATCAGTGCCTCGTACGTGCGCCCAACACACCGTCGATCACGAACGCCGTCCCGTTTCCCGCCTCGACCGCGGGTCCGAGAATCTGGACCCCGTTGACGACCCGACGACGTCCGTCGATCCAGAGCGGAAGACCGCCCATCGCCCTCGTCCGCGAGAACGCGCGCAGCTCGTCGTCGTCGATCTCGGTGGCGACGATGTGGTCGAGCAGGGTGTTGACGAGGGTGCGGTCGTCGACTTCGTCGAGGCTCGTGAGGCCGAGGGCAGACAGCAGCGCTTCGAACGCCTCGTTCGTGGGCGCGAACACCGTGAACGGCGCGCCGGCGTCGAGCACCACGTCGAGACCCGTTCGCTGCGCGGCCTCGACGAGCACCGACAGCGACGGAACGGACGCCGCGAGCTCGGCGAGCGAGGGGCGCGGGTCCGGGTCGAGGAGTACGGCTTCGATGATATGGGCAACTCCGTTGCTCGCGTGGAGATTGCCCGCGACGACACGGATATCGTTCACCTCGACCGGGTTCCGGTCGAACTCGAGGATGAGGCCTCCCACCGCCACGAGGTCTCGGCCGACGCGGTCGAGGAAGGCGAGCCGCTTGAGTCGCTGGTTCCCTTCGACGACGTGATCGAGCAGGATGTCGCGCAGCGCATCGACCGGGACATCGTGCAGGCTCGCGAAGCCGAGCTCCCCGAGTGCGGCCTCGAAGGCCGCGTTGGTGGGGGCGAAGACCGTGACGGGCCCGGGTCCGCTCAACTCGTCGACCAACCCGGTCTTGACCACGGCTTCGACGAGGAGGGAGAGCTGCGGGGCGCTCTGGGCGAGCTCGACCAGATTGGGGCGGGCGGCCTGTGTGGGGCGGGTGGCCTGTGCGGGAGCGGATCCGAGCGTGGCGAGGGCCAGCGCCACCGCCCCCCCGAGGCTCAACCCGCGCGTTCGAAGTCCCTGAAACATATGACGAATCTCCTCACTGGGACGCAGGAGCCGAGCAACTCGGGTCCTTTGTCTAGGTTTTGTGAGAGATAATTCGCCTCAAACTTCGATACGGATTTGATTCGTTCAGTTTTTTTTAAAAATTTTTTCAGTCCGCGCGTGTGGTACGAAGCCTCCCGAGGCCCCGGCATCCGGCAGCCGCCGCCGCTATCTTGCGGAGAACGGGCGGGAATAGCTCAGTTGGTAGAGCATCAGCTTCCCAAGCTGAGGGTCGCCGGTTCGAGCCCGGTTTCCCGCTCCATTTTCTCCCAATGCCCTCGGCTACTTACGCTGAGGGCATTGTCGTTTGGGAGATCCACTGTCGAGTTGGCGACGTCTGAGCGACGTTTGGCGACGCCAAACTCCGCGAAGCTGAGGTCGGACTCCTCTTCGCGGAGCACGTGAGCGTAGGTGCGGAGGGTGAGTTCTGGGTTGGCGTGCCCCAGCTGTTCCGACACCCACCGGACGCTCTTCCCCGCGGCCAACGCAAGGCTGGCATAGGTATGCCGCGCGCAGTGGAGTTTGAGCGGACGCACGCCGAGCCTTTGGACACGCCTGCGCAGACGAGCCCAAGTGCGCTCGAAGTTTCGCTCGTCCTGGGGTCCTCCCGTTTCCGCGCAGAACACCCATTCGGGGACTTCCTTCCAGCC